>CAMWXM010000156.1 GCA_947178195.1 uncultured Ruminococcus sp. | reverse complement strand
TATGGAATAGAAATTCAATATATAACTGAAATTATCAGCATTCTTCCTATAACTGTCGTACCAAATGTTCCTGATTTTATTAAAGGCGTTATAAATATAAGAGGTAAGGTCGTTCCTGTTATCAGCATAAGAAATAAGATCAATCAGCCGGAAATACCCTACGACGATAAAACTTGTATTATAATAGTAGAGGTAGACGACATTACCGTTGGACTTATCGTTGACTGTGTCCGTGAAATTTCTACCGTTCTTCCTACCGATACATGTACCGCACCGGACTTCAAAACGGTCAATGAAAATGAATACATTAAAAGTATCATTGCCTCTAACGGCGAGATAAAGCAGCTTCTTGACATACATAAATTGATTTTGGAGTAAAATTAATATGGAAAGCATAAAAATTACAGATAAGGAATTTGAAAGACTTGTAAAATTCATACAGTCTAAGTATGGTATAGATCTGGGCAGAAAAAAAGTTCTTATAGAAGGTCGTCTTTCTAAAATGATCACTGAACAGGGATATGCTTCATATACAGAATATCTTAACAAGGTATTCAGTGATGAGACAGGACTTGAAACGGTTAATCTTGTAAATAAGCTTACTACTAACCATACATATTTCATGCGTGAAGCACAGCATTTTGATTTCCTGAAAAATGTAATGCTGCCGCAAATCGAAAGAACCGTTACGGATAGGGACGCAAGAATATGGTGCGCTGCTTCATCGTCAGGGGAAGAACCATATACAATTGCAATGATCATTGATGAATATTTTGGCACAAAAAAAGCAGGGTGGGATCTGAGAATCCTTGCAACAGACCTTTCAACAGATATACTGAAAAAGGCTCAGAAGGCTACTTATTCTGCCGAAGCATTGAAGGATATTCCGACAAGCTGGAAAACAAAATACTTTACAAGAAATGCAGACGGAACTTATACTGTTGTTGACAGAATAAGAAAAGAGGTTATTTTTAAACAATTTAACCTTATGGATAATATAAAATATAAAAAACCTTATGATATAATCTTTTGCAGGAATGTTATGATTTATTTTGATACGCCAACAAAAAACGCTTTGGTCGAAAGATTTTATGACTGTATTAAGCCGGGAGGATATCTGCTTATAGGTCATGCTGAAAGCGTTTCTAAATCTTCACGTTTTAAATTTGTTCAGCCTGCTACTTATCAAAAAAAATAGCACAACGGAGGGATCGGTATTATGCTGGATAAAAAAATAAGATTATTGATAGTAGATGATTCAATATTATTCCGGGGCACTTTGGCTAAATTCTTTGCAAATGATAAGGTTATTGATGTAGTCGGTCAGGCAGGAGACCCATATGAGGCAAGAGATAAGATTCTTGAACTGAGACCGGACGTTATAACCTTAGATGTTGAAATGCCTAAAATGAACGGCATTCAATTTCTTAAAAAATTAATCCCACAGTATCCGCAGCCAACGGTAGTTGTTTCATCAGCACCTATAAAGGCATTTGATGCCCTGGATGCCGGAGCAGTTGATTATGTAAAAAAACCTATGATAAGATCTCAGAAGGACGTGGAGGCATTTGCTGCTGACCTGAGACACAAGGTTATTGCCGCATCACAGGCAAGGGTGATTCAGAAAAGAAGTGCGCCTCAGCAGGCATCCTCAAATAAGATGATCAGCAACGCTGCCGTAGCACGAAGCAAAGATATGGTAATAGCTTTGGGGGCGTCTACCGGAGGTACTGACGCTTTGCAGGTAGTTTTATCTGGAATGCCCGCAAACAGTCCGCCAATAGTTGTCGTTCAGCATATGCCGCCGGGATTTACAAAAATGTTTGCCGACAGACTTAACAGACAATGCGCAGTCGAGGTTAAGGAAGCTGCTGACGGCGATAGGCTCAGAACTGGTCTGGCACTTATTGCACCTGGAGATTTTCAGATGTCGCTTCATAAGGATATGAAGGGATATTATGTAAAGGTTGAATATGGCGAAAAGGTTTCTATGCATCGTCCATCTGTCGATCACCTTTTCCACAGCGTTGCACGGACTGCCGGAAAAAACGCTATCGGCGTAATTATGACCGGAATGGGTTCGGATGGCGCCGATGGAATAGTTCATATGCGTCAGCAGGGAGCGTATACCATTGGTCAGGATAAGGAAACCTGCGTTGTTTACGGAATGCCTATGACAGCGTTTATGCGGGGTGGCTGTACAATACAAGCTCCGTTAGATAAAATAAGCAGCGAAATTTGTAAAAAGCTGTAACGATCTGGAGGAATAACCATGGATATATTAAATAGATTCAACAAGCATGGCGACGAAGAAGAACTGAACGATGTTAATGATTTGAGCGAAAAATATCTGACATTTATTATTGACAGGCAATTTTATGCTTTTCATGTTAATGACGTGGTTGAGATCATTGAAATGCAGGAGGTAACTCCTGTTCCTGAATTTCCTGATTATGCAAAGGGAATTATAAATCTACGTGGGACGCTTATTCCGATTATTGATGTAAGACTGCGTTTTTGTAAAATGGAAATGGATTATAACGAAAGAACTTGTATTATAATTCTTAATCTTAAAAATATCGAGGTCGGATTTATTGTCGATACTGTTGATGAGGTAATTGATATTGATAAGAACAACATTTCAGGTGTTCCGAATATTTCAGGTCCTATATCAAGAAGATTTATTGAGGGAGTAGGCAAACTTCCTAAAAAAATAGTTATGCTTCTTAATGCACAGAAAATGCTTAATGATGATGAAATTATGAGCTTTGAAAATATGGGCGGTATGGGTAGTATAAGTAATTTTGATGCTCCACAAACGATTGAACTTTAGGCGTAACACTCGTACAAAGCCTTAAAATAAGTAAAAACATGCTGTTTTATCAGAACATTTGATAAAACAGCATGTTTTTTATAAAATTCCAAATCAAAAATTCTCTGTGCCCTTGACAACAGATTTAATTTGCATAGTTCCGGTAGCAACGTCAAAAAATAAAGTACGACCATAATTCAAACCGGTATCTTCTGCAAGAATAGGAATCCTGTATGATGCCAAAACTTTTTTTACAGCGGTAATATTTCTTGAACCAATATTAAATGTTTCAAGTGAAGTCTTAAACATCTGAGCACCTCCTGCAATTTTAGCAGTCAAAGCGCTTGTAATAGCTCCGTTTCTTCTCATTAATTCTATAAGCTCAGCAATTCCGGTATCAGCGTAACGCCTGGGATTATCAGACGCTTTTGTTGCTTCCTTGCTGCTTGGAAGCATTATATGAGCGAGTCCGCCGATACTGCGAGTCCTATCGAGAAGGCAGATTCCGATACATGAACCCAGAGCGTATGTAGCGAGGATATTAGGCGGTTTGGCAATATTAAGGTCAGATATACCTATATTTATTGTGCTCATATTTACATCACTCCAAGCCTCTCGAAAAGTTTATTGAGCGAATCCATTTCCGGTACTAAAATCATACTGCTTTGTACCTTTTCCGCATTTATACCAACTCCGAAAGAATCGTCAATAAATAGTACTTTATCGCCGATTTCAGCAAATTTTGCTGACGGAACACTTAAAATAGCTCCTGCCATATCAACAGTGATAGCTGGCGAAGAAATATTTATTGTCATTCCTGTCATGCTTGAAAGCGCATTTACATAAGAGCTTGCCATGATATTTCCTATTTCGCTGAAAGCGGAAAGTTCCATTTCATCAAGATCCTGAAAAACTGTAAATTCTTTTCCGAAAAATACTTCCACAACATTTTTAACAAATTCCTCATCAAGTATGTAAAGTATCATACCGTTGATATCCGCATCAAGCATTATAAGAAGTCCCATTACAATATGTTCAGGTCCACCCACATATTCAGCAACCTCATTGAATCCAAGGATTTTAACATCAGGTACATTAATATTGATTTCCTTGTTCATAAACGATGAAAGCGAAGTAGCTGCGTTGCCCGAACCAATATTACCCAGTTCTCTTAGCACGTCAAGGTGCATCGCATTAAGCTCTTCAATATTTTTTAATGACATTTTTTTCACCTCACAAAATTATCCAAGAACCTTAGTAACAGCCTGGATTATTCTATCCGGCTTAAAAGGTTTTACAATAAAGTCGAGAGCGCCAAGCTTAATTGCTTCAACAACCATAGCTTCCTGTCCCATAGCGGAACACATGATAATTTTTGCAGAAGAATCCATAGCTTTTATGTCTCTGAGCGCTTCGATTCCCGTTTTGTTAGGCATTGTGATATCCATGATTACAAGGTCAGGTTTTTCCGATTGAAAAAGAGCACATGCCGCTTCTCCGTCAGGGGCTTCGATTATATCGGAATATCCGTTTTTGGTAAGAGCATCCTTGACCATCATTCTCATAAATGCCGCATCGTCCACAACTAAAATTTTACTCATAACTTTTTCTCCTTTATTATATTTGATAATTATTTGACAATCTCAGTAATCCTTACTGCAAAGTTATCATCAACGACGACAACCTCGCCTTTTGCCATGATATTTCCATTGACCAGTATATCTACTGGTTCGTTTGCCATAGTATCAAGCTCTATAATAGTTCCCTTGGTGAAGTCGCTGACCTCTTCTATACGTCTTTGAGTATAACCTATTCTTACGGAAACCTCCATAGGAACGTCAAGAAGCGGTTTTAAATTTCTGTACTGCTCCTGAGTAAGGAAGCTATCGCCTTCATCCGAGAATGAACCCATATTGAATTTTTCAGCCTTTTTGGCCGCAGCGGAATTGTTGCTTGCAACATTGCCGCCTTGATTGCCTGCCGCACCGGAAGAAGCTCCCCCAACTTTTTTGTTTTCGACAGGAGCACTCTTAGGCGCTGTAGGAGTTGGAACTTCGTTAGCTACATAGCTACTCAGCATTTTATCAGCCATTTCATTGGCAAGATCCATGTTAAGCAGTGTAACAAAGTGACTTTGTATCAGATCGTCAATAGTAAGCTGGAAGGAAATAACGCATGCATCATCGTCCGACTCCAGGTTATTTATCTTCAGTATATCATCTACTGATTCGATTACTATTGCTTCAGGTGTTGAAATATCCGTGGGGATTCCGAGTATTTCGGAAAGGGTAGTAGCCGATGCACCCATCATCTGGTTCATGATCTCGCACACTGCGGATATTGACATTTCATCAAATTCAAAATCATCGGTAGGTTCACCGGGCGTTCCCATAAGATGATTTACCATCATCTGGACGTCCGCTTGCTTCAGAACAAGCACCGAAGCGCCGTGCATACCCTTTACATATTTTATTTTAATACAGATTGACGGATCCAGATCCTCAAAATTCACCTTACCTGCCTTAGCCACAGTTACCTTAGGTGTTGTGATCCAGACCTTAGCGTTAAGGAAATCGGAAACGGCAGTTGCGGCAGAACCCATCATCATATTCTGAAGCTCACCGATAGCGTCACGCTTTGTACTGTTGAGAAGAGTTGAGTACTCATCGTCATCATCATCGTCCAAGAATGAACTGCCGCTGTCGGAACCCATATTTATCTGGAGCAGCTTTTCAACCATGCTGTTTGCAAGATTTGTTGACAAAATATTTATGAATTTGCTGTCCACATAGTCATCAATTTTAAGGTCAAGAGTAACTACACATACGCTGTCGTTGGGATTTACGTCCCTTATCTGCATCAAGGTATTGTTGTCTGCGGAAACGATTGTTTCCGGCGGAGAAATGTCAACCGCAACGTTGAGAAGCTGAGCCATAGAGGTTGACGATGCGCCCATCATCTGGTTCATAACTTCTGCGATAGCGGAGGTCCTCATTTCGTCAAATTCAAAATCGTCAAGAAGCTCAGGCGGCATACCCATAAGCTTATTTACTATTTTCTGAGCGTCATCGGAATTGACAACGATCAGGGACATACCTTCTATGCCGTTAATATCAATAGTTTTTACATAGTCGATCTTAACAAATACGGATTCCTTACCTTCGTCAAACAATATGCCATCGAGGGTATGGTTAAGCTTATCGCTTACAAGATCGCCTATCTTGCACACCGAAACCTGAGGATTTGTAATTGAAACGGTTGAATCGACCATGTTTGAAATGGCGCCGGCAGCCGATTCCATAGTTATGTTATGAATTTGTTCAATAGCGCCTATTTTAGCTTCATTTAACAGGGGCTCACCCATTTTTATCTCCTTATTTTATATACGTTACAAACTTTTATTGCTTTATGGTGGTTAAGAATACCCATTTTGCCGTCAAATAATTTCTCGCTGTTGACCATAAGGGAAATATTCCTGTCAATAGGCGTATTCAGCAAAAGGACGTCTCCCTGGCGAAGTGTCAGTATTTCGCTCAGGTTTATAGTCGTACTTGCAAGAAAAGCCTCAAGCTTGAAATTAGAATGGGAAATCTGTTTAATAATTCCCTCACGGTACATGACCGCTCTTTTAGAACTGTTGCTGTCCGTCTGAAAATCCTTATTATTTTTGGAAATAATAGATTCCATCGAAAGAGCCGGGATAGTGATTGTGATAATATTTTTTATGTCGTTGTATTCGACCTCCAGAGTTGCAAGGATAATAAGCTCGTCTGCGCCGATAGACTGGTTTACACGAGCGTTTGTTTCTACGTCTGTCAAAATCGGCTTAACGTCAACATAAGGTTGTAGAGTTTCTTTGAGCAGACGGCACATTTTTTCGATAACGCCTTTCATGACCTTAGCTTCAATATCAGTAAAATTTCTCGAAACATCAATGGATTTTCCGTATCCTCCGAGAAGTCTGTCGATAAGCGAGAACGAAACCGCATTAGAAAACTGGATCATACATTTGGTATCAAGTATATCCGAATCATCATCGAAAATCATATCAACGTTTCCCATTATAGTATAATCAGGAAGGGCGTTGTTGAACTCATAGTATCGC
>CAMWXM010000155.1 GCA_947178195.1 uncultured Ruminococcus sp. | reverse complement strand
CTATTTATATAACCACTTGAATAATTCTTTATTTTGTTATGTATCGGTTGCCATAATGAATTAACATCCACCCCAAAATAACGTATGTCTTTATTAGAATCAGCATCATAAGCATATTTCTCAAAAGCCATAAGATCTGGAGCAGCACCACAGCCAATCGAAAGAATATGATATTCATCTATCTCTTTCAGTTTCTCACTTTTACGAAGTAAGTACAGAATTTCAGAAGCATATTTATTTGTATAATCGCAGACGTAGAAATTAATCATATTTTCGCAATCATAATCCTTTTTCCCATCAGGATATTTTGAAGGAAAATGTATTTGTTTAAGACAGTTCTTACAACTTCCAGAACATACCGAAGGATGATTACAATTTCCGCACAAGTGAGTAGTATCTGCGTTACGATATTCAGTATTACAATATTCAACAATTTCATGTATAAGCATAATAATCTCCTTTCATTATTGAAAATCAAGTCCTTAAAACGAAAACATTGCCAATCCAAGCCTTGACAACCTATATCTCAATGCCGCGTCTGATACGCCATAACGCTTCTTGAGTTCGCTCCCGATTCCGCACCAAATACCCCAAGTAACATCGTTCCGAACATTAAGAAAATCTTTGACCTTAGCCTTGCGCGAACGTTGGAGCATACTGAGAAATGCTGACCTTACCTTGCTTTCGGGCATAAGCAGACAGCTTGCAAAATAATTTGCTTCACGTTCTATTGCATCTACCGCAGTACCGTCCTCAAGAATATCTGCATCAAAACATTGCCCGTTCTTCAATTCATGACAGAGGAAATAATGACCGAGTTCGTGGGCAATCGTAAAATTCCGTCTGCCATCATTAGTGATAGTATCATTAACCATTATGTAAGCTTGTCCATTGTTTGCATGGGTAAAAATCCCAAGAAAACTATCTTTTGTCGCAACTGATTTGAATTTAATATTTTCGCCAGACATAATGCTGTCAAATTTCTTATATGCGCCGCCTCTTGGTACATATTTAGTCAGTACCTCATCTGCCTTGATTTTGATTTGTTCACTTGTCATCGTTGTCCATCGCCTCATAAATATTTCGCAGCACTTCCATATCCACATCACCGCGGGCTGCAATACCTTGATTTGTGAGCCATTGTTCAAAACCCGAATCATTGATTTGCGACTGTTCTTCTTGCTCGTCCATAATTCTTACTTGACCGTTCATCAGCATAGGAAGAAGCCAATCGCGGAGAGCGGAAAGTCGAAATGATTCTCTTGTTTTGTCGGAAATCATAGAAAGCCAAGGCTTTATATTTGCGTTAAAATCTAATAATTCCTTTTTGGAAGGAATGTATATTGCCCTATCTTTCAAGAGAGGTTTTTGTAGGTGTTTTAATCCTGTTCCTTGAAAAAATTTTAAGTTAAGTTCTTGGTAAATGCTATTTAGTAAGAGATACAGATAGTCTTCCATATTATCTTTGGCTGTTATACACCAAGTATCAGTTGAATAGGCGGTTTTCCCTACATAAAACTTAACTCCGGCATTACCACCGGTATTGAGAAGAATATTTCTACCATCAACAATAGGATTAGTCCATCTTAAAATTGCATCTCCGCTTGTGAAAAATGGATAATCACCTGATTTGCCCTCAGCTTCACCCACCTGAATGTTTGATTTAGGGTTTTCAATCAGTATATCTCCTAATTTTCCATTGCTTTCTTTATCGTAAAACAGATGCATATAGGTTGTTATGGACATTTGTTGTAATTTATCGCTTATTCTATTGTTTGAAAGGATTTTTAAATCTATAGCTGACAATGTGTCAACGATTTTATCCTGATCATTTTTAGATGGTATTTTGAAATCAAGCGAGGTTAAATAATCTATATTGATATTGTCTTGCGTGCTGCCTGTTACAGAGTTTTGTATAGAATTTCTAATAAAGGAAAATACATAGTACATAAATCTCTCGGTCGAAATTCCCTCATAAGCCCTAAAACCGACAACACTATCGGGAAAACACATAGGATAAGAGAGTAATGCAGTTTCAGCTATATTGGCAGCGATAGTTATACACAATGTATCCCTATCCCATATTTTACTTTGTTTTAATCCGAATTCTCCATATTCTTGCTTGTGTGATGTTATACAGATTTGCTTCTTTTATTTCTCCAGTTTGAACCAAAGGATAACCGCCTCCTTCAAATAAACGAGGATCGTTTCGAGGACGGTGTTTTGATTTGCCTCTAGAGAATTCGCCTAAATCAGATAGTTTTTTTGTTTTCCATTCTTTGTTATATATACTCTCATTGTAAATCATAATGATATTTCCTTTAACCTATATTCTATGGACAAATCACTTGTATTTCACTTTGCTTAACTGTTTCATAATTTCAGCTTGCAAAGCATTTCCTTCATCAAAGAAAAATTGCAGTTCTGACTTAAATTCAGCCATTTTAGTTTCAAATTCCTTTTGTGTAAGCTTCACATATTCCATTTTTACACAAAAATACTGTCCTGCTGCAAGTAAATATTTCTGTTTGATAATCTCATCATAGGTAACAGCAACCGAGAAATCTTCCACAACTTCTTTATTGCGGAATGTGGTGATGATTTTCTCTATTTCTTCCAGACGAAGTCTGCGCTTTTGATTATTGCCGTCCTTGTATTCCTCGCCAAGCTTTGACGCATCTATCAGCACAACCTTTTCGGCAGTTCTTGAATTATCAAAAAACAGAACTGAAACATTTGTGCTGGTATTAGCGAAAACGTTTGAAGGCATACTTATAGCGCCGCATACAATATGATCGTCAACGAGCTTTTTCAGCACTGTACCCTCAACACTGCTCTTTGCAGTCAGAAATCCCGTAGGAACAACGATAGCACCCTTGCCGTCCTTTTTCAGCGAGTTTATAACGTGTTGAATAAAGCAAGTATAGATAGACATACTCTCTTTTTTCTTTGCAGGAACTTTTGGAACTCCTGCCCAGAATCTAGCAGGCATAGCTGCGATTTTCTCCCTTGTATCCGAGAAATCCATTTTAAACGGCGGATTTGACACCACATAGTCGAATGTTCTGAGGGATTGTCCGTCATCGCTCTTGTGATATGGTGCAACGAGCGTATCTCCCTGAATAGCGTGATCAAGAGAGGAAACAAGCCCATTCAGAATAAGGTTCAGTTTAAGCATTTTATTACTGCGCCGAGAAATATCCTGCGCAAAAATAGTACACCTATCCTCACCGATCTGATGACCGAGAGCCATTAGCAGTGTACCCGTTCCTGCTGAAGGGTCGTAGCACTCTATATTGTGCAAGTCAGCATCATCACCAACCAAAAGCCTTGCCATAATGGTAGCAATAGCATGAGGGGTATAATACTCCGCATACTTGCCACCGCCCGCTGTATTGTAGTCCTTGATAAGATACTCAAATATAGCGGCAAAGAAATCATAATGCTCCGAGAACGTTTCCTCAAAAGAGAAGTTTACGAGCTTATCCACCAATGCACGGGCAAACGGCGCTCTTTGTGCCTCATCGGTTACATACTGAGTGAGTTTTTCAAACAGAGGAATTTTCGTATTTTGTGTTGTCTGAGTTGAGAATATATCTATATTTTTGTCGGCTATGTCAATCATTGTCTGATCAAAAATAAGGTCAAAATCGCCCTTTGCCTGCTGATTCCATAAATGCGAGATTAGGTGTTCGGGATTAAGACGAGGGACATCGGGATTCATTGCATCGAACAAGTCGTCTCTGTCATCTTCCGATAACTCTGAATATGCAAGCTCCCACTTTTCAGCCAAAGCGATACGCTTATCAAGCTTTTTGATTTCATACCCAAACTTATCGTTTAGATATTTATACAGGAACACTTGAGTAATGATCTTATACTCATTTCCATCATTTCCCATGCCATAGGTCTGGCATGTTGATTTCAATGAGTCAATAAGCGATACTGTTTTTTCTTTTATCTGAAAATCCATTTATTTTTACTCCTAATCGTCAAGCACTTGGATAGGTGGCATTGTACTGGCTAAGATACTGCGATGAAATTCTTGTCTGAATGAACAGCCTGTCCTCCCGTGTGCCTTTCAAATGCAACGTGTCCATTCCTTGTTTCACTTGTGACATTACGGTTTGTTCAAAGTATGCGTCCTTTTTCAATATATCATTACGGTCAAATACCTTTTGATCAACATCATCTTTTATAGCCTTGAGAAATTCCATAATAGACTCGTCAAACTCTCCGATTATGGGAGACTGTCCCTTTGCCTTTCTTTGAGCGTTCTCTTCCCTTATTCTCTTATGAACTCTTGCAAATTTAGAATCGCCGTTGTATTTACGCATAAGAGCATTATTTCTTTTCTGAAGTTCCGCTAGCTTTTTGAGAACCTCATCCAATGCCTTAGAACGTTCTTCAAATTCGTGTACCGTATCGGCGGCGAATCCGAACTCTTTGAAACGCTGCATAAAGGCTTCTCTTATTGAGATAAATTCAGGATCATCCTGGTCGATATTTTCGGTGAAGGAGCGTATTGTTTTTTCCCATTTTTCATGGAATTCCTCCTTACTCATATAACCCATATGCAATTCTTCATCACTGATTTTGGAGAAATTGAAGGTGATGTCTTGCATCGCTTCGTTTATAAGCTGCCTTGTGGAGTCGTCGCTGTCAAACGCTTCTTTTTGGTTTATCGTGTCGATTTGCCGCTGAACTTCCCTTATCATTTCGGGAAGTCTTGTAATTTCAAGCCTTGCAAAGGCTTCTTTCAGTTCATCGTCACCGAAAGTGCGGACAACATTGCAACAGTCGCGAGCAGATATAAGCACTTTTTTCAGTTTGATAAGTTCCTGCTTGTCTTCAATCGTGGATATTTCGGAGCAGAATTCCTCCACATTATCCGTTGTATAATCAAAAAGGACTTGTCGCACCTCGCGCATTTGCTGAACAAGAGCCTCTTTATCTTCAATGACTTGAGTGAAAGTATCAGTAACATTATCAGCACCGACTTCATTAGGGTCATTAAACCTGTTAAGCTCTTTCAGATATGCTTCATTTGTCTGCTCAAAATTGCTCTTAATATCGGCAAAATCTATGATATATCCATACTTGTTATCCTTGTATGGTCTGTTTACACGTGTGATAGCCTGCAAAAGATTATGGTCTTTCAGCTTTCTGCCGAATATCGTAATAATAGGTATGCAAATAGTTACCAAATACTTTCCAAGACTCTCGCTCAGCAGCCAATAACGGAGTACCTGTCAAGGCTATTTTTATGGAGTTTTCATCTGCATCGAATAGATTGGCAAGGAAACTGCCTTTGGGATTATATCCTCTATGTGCTTCATCAATGATGAATATGCGCTGTAAATTGGTAGCATAAGAAGGTAAATTGACTTTTTCTTTATCTTCCGCAAAACGCTGAATATTGACTACCGTGATCTCCTGCTGTCCGCTGTTACCCTCCTGAGCCTGATTGTTACGGAACTGCTCCATAAGTTCTGCACGGCTATTGGCGGTCTTTACAACAAGCCCACGGGCTTCAAATTCTTGAGAAGCCTGTTCAAGCAAATCGAGACGATCAACTATAAAATAAAACTTAGCAACCTTGTTATTACGCGCAAAATAGTCCGAGAGAATATAACTCAAATAGTATGACAAAGCGGTTTTTCCGCTGCCCTGAGTGTGCCATACCACGCCCGACTTGATACCTTCGGCGAGCTTATCACGGATAGCAAAAGCAGCGAACATCTGCTGATATCGCATAATGTGCTTCTGATTTATGGTTTCTATTTTACCGTCAACCTCTCGCTCCATATTTACATAAGCTATGCCGTATTTGAGAATGAACAGCAAGCGTTCGGGTGAACACATAGAGGTGATAATACGGTTTGTGGGCGTATTGACGTTTAGATTTGTCTGATATTCAGGAGAAGTATGTATTACCTGATTGTTAAAATCTTTCAGTATCTTCTTCTCTATTTCAGTATCAATAGCTTTATAGGGATATTCCTTGATATATGGTGCAATATCATCATTCATCGGGTTTTCTTCACGGAAACAGTTAAACGGCGCACTCTGTTTAGCAGCCGTACAATAAAACGCTCCCTGAATAGGCACAATACCGCCCTCGGCATCATACTCCATATTATTAGAGAAAATCATAAGTTGAGTAATATTTATGAATCTGCGGAATTTCTTATTAGGGAAACGCTTTCTGTTCATACGTCCGCTCTCTGCAAGCATACCGCCGTGATTATTAGGCTTCTTGACTTCAATGAACACTAACGGCAGACCATTCACGAAAAGCGTAATATCAGGACGGAATTCATCTTGTCCGTTTTTACAAGTAAATTCAGCCGTGCAATGATATGCGTTTTTTGTAAAATCGTCAAAATCTATAAGTTTAACCGGCGATGTTGATGACAGACGGTGGTAGAAACTTTTTCCCAAGTCATCATTATCAAGTTCCTGAATAATAGATTTTAGAATCTGTTCTGCTTCTCCCTTATGCTCGGGATTCAGTTGTTCAAATTGTTGTTTGAAAATATCAATGAGAATGTTTGTGTCAGGCTCATATACTGTCCCCGCCATATCCTCAGTTATTTTGCCAAAATAATTGTATCCAAGTCGTTCAAGATGAACCAAAGCCGGCATTTGGACACGAGTTGCTTCATTATAAATATTATTCATTACTTCTTTCCCATTTTGATTTTTTCAATACTTCTGCCCTCTTCATTGTACCACATTTTTCTGTTTTTTGCTAGGACTGCTCCGCGTTCCTTTTGCGGACGCGGGCATGTCCATTCCAGGCACGCGCTCTTGTTCCTGCTTGGGATGCCCGTTCGTCCCTGCCGGGGACGTGCGCACGTCCCTAGCAGGGACGAAAAAAAGTACAAAAATATTGCACGAGGGTATTGACATTGTACGCAAT
>CAMWXM010000154.1 GCA_947178195.1 uncultured Ruminococcus sp. | reverse complement strand
ATCTTGGAGAAGCGGCAGAATGTGCGGAGAAATCCGAGTTTCTGAAAAAATTCTTTCCTAAAAAAACGCTGGATTCATTGCTTTCGGAATGCTCTGCCGAATGGAAAAATTATTCTTCCGTATCTGACAAGGAAAAGTACGTAGAAAAAAAGTATTTTTATAGCCTTTAACGGAGGTTTGCTTTGGAAAATGTTCTTATAGTTTCAAGCAGCAAAAATGCCGGAGACGTTCTTGCCGGATTTATAAAAGAAAGCTTTAAATGCAATGTCCGTACAGCCGTGACCGCTTCTGAAGCGAGAGGTATTATAACCGGCAATCAGTCGTGGGAGCTTGTGATGATAAACGTTCCGCTTTCAGATGAGCACGGCATGGAGCTTGCCGAATATATTACTGAAAATACCCCTGCAAGCTGTATTGTTATGATAAAGGCTGAAGCTGCCGAAAAGCTTATGAGTAGGGCGGATAAGAGCAATATCATAATCGCTTCTAAGCCCTTCAGCAGACCTGTTCTGTATCAGATAGTCAAAGCGGTGGAAATGGCAGTAAGGCGTACATGGAGTCTTTATCAGGAAACAGTACGGCTGGAACGTCAGATAAGCGAAATAAAGCTTATAGACAAGGCTAAATTTCAGCTTATGCAATATAAAAATATGACAGAGGAAGAGGCTCATTATTATATTGAGCAATACGCTATGAAAAAGCGGAAGAAAAAGGCTATAGCCGCCTCTGAAATAATAGATAAAATCAATGAATAAGGCGGTAAAGGATATGTTTGATTCTATACATGAGGAATGCGGCGTTTTCGGCATTTACGAAAATAAAACTACCGATGTGGCGTCCAGCGTTTATTTTGGTCTTTACGCTCTTCAGCACCGTGGACAGGAAAGCTGCGGAATAGCGGTATGCGACGACGGAGTTTTCAGCCATAAAAGAGCGGACGGTCTTGTCTCGGATGTTTTCAGCCGCAGCGAGCTGGACGAGCTTGGAAAAGGAAATATGGCTGTAGGGCATGTAAGATACTCTACCTCGGGAGGAAAAAATCACAATAATATCCAGCCTCTTGTTATCAGGCATGTAAAGGGAAACCTTGCTCTGGCGCATAACGGAAATCTGGTAAACGCTGCGGAATTGAGAAGCAGATTCGAGCTTTCGGGAGCAATATTTCATGGAACTTCGGATACGGAATCTATCGCTTATTCAATCGTCCATGAACGTCTTGAAAGCGCTTCCACAGAAGAAGCAGTTGAAAAAGCCATGTATAAGCTTTCAGGAGCATATTCATGCATTCTCATGACGGCTACAAAGCTTATCGCATTCCGTGATACCCACGGTTTTCGTCCGCTGTGTATAGGAACAACTGCCGACGGCGCATATGTAGTAGCTTCCGAATCCTGCGCTCTTGAAACGGTAGGAGCTGAATTTCTTAGGGACGTTGAACCGGGAGAGATAATCGTAATAAACAAAAACGGTCTGCACTCCATAAAAACTCATGTACAGAAAAAAAGCGATATATGTATTTTTGAGTACATATATTTTGCCCGTCCGGATTCTGTTATCGAGGGAACTTCGGTTCATCATGCAAGAATCGAAGCTGGAAAGCTGCTGTATAAATTCAGCCCTGTTGAAGCGGATATTGTTATAGGCGTACCTGATTCGGGGATAGACGCTGCTTTAGGATATGCTCAGGCTGGAAATATACCCTATGGAATAGGATTTATTAAAAATAAATATATCGGACGAAGCTTTATTCAGCCACAGCAGAACCAGCGTGAAAGCGCAGTCAAAATAAAGTTGAATGTAATACGGGAAAGCGTTATGGGAAAAAGAGTGGTAATGATAGACGATTCAATAGTACGTGGAACTACAAGCGCTCGTATTGTACGGCTTTTGCGTGAGGCGGGCGCAAAAGAGGTTCATGTCCGTATTTCCTCACCGCCGTTTATACATTCCTGTTATTTCGGAACGGATATCGGTTCGGAGAAAAATTTAATTGCAAGCAGTTGTAAAAGCACAGAAGAAATTGCGGATTATATAGGCTCGGATTCCCTTGCTTATCTGCCTGTTGACGCTCTTTCTCAGCTTTGCGGAAAAAAAGACGGCTTTTGCTGCGGCTGTTTTACCGGCAATTATCCGGTAGATGTTTCAGACGCATGCAGTAAAAATAAATTTGACGAAAAAATTCATGTGGAGGGAAATAAATGTGTACTATAATGGGTTACTGCGGAAAAATAGGCGGTATGCAAAAGGTTACAAAGGGTCTGGAAACTACAGTTTCAAGAGGTCCTGACGACTGCCGTATAATGGATCTGGGTTCGGGAGTTCTGGGATTTCAAAGACTTTCTATCATGGGTCTTACTCCTGAGGGGATGCAGCCATTTGAGCTTGACGGAAGCTATGCCGTATGCAACGGAGAAATTTATCTGTTTAAAAATATGAAGGACAAGCTGATAAAAAAAGGCTATTCCTTTAAAAGTGACAGCGACTGTGAAATACTGCTACCTATGTATAAGGAATACGGTACGGACATGTTTGCAATGCTGGACGCTGAATTTGCCTGCATAATCTACGACGGTGAAAAGGACGAATTTATCGCCGCTCGTGATCCTATCGGAATCCGTCCGATGTATTACGGAAAGGATAAGGACGGAAGCATGGTATTCGCCAGCGAGCCAAAAAACCTTGTTAAGGTATGCGATAAAATAATGCCATTTCCGCCGGGACATTACTGGAAAAACGGCGAATTTATCTGTTATTGTGATATTACAAAGGTAGATAATGTTATTCATGACGACCTGGATAATATTTGTAAAAATATTCATGATAAGCTTTCTGCCGGAATTGAAAAACGTCTTGCAGCAGACGCTAAGGTAGGATTTTTGCTGTCAGGGGGTCTGGACTCCTCACTTGTGTGCGCTGTTGCACAGAAAAAAAGTAAAACCCCTATTAAAACCTTTGCTATAGGAATGGATACCGACGCTATAGATTTAAAATATGCAAAACAGGTTGCAGATTATATCGGCAGCGACCATACCGAAGTCATCATTACCAAAGATGATGTTATTTCTTCACTTGAAACGGTCATAAAGCTTCTGGGTACATATGATATAACCACCATCAGAGCAAGCATGGGCATGTATCTGCTTTGCAGAGAGATTCATCGTCAGACTGATATAAGAGTGCTTCTGACAGGTGAAATTTCCGATGAGCTTTTCGGATATAAATATACCGATTTTGCACCTTCAGCAGAAGAATTTCAGAAAGAATCGGTAAAGAGAGTAAGAGAGCTTCACATGTACGACGTTTTAAGAGCGGACAGATGTATATCTGTAAATTCTCTGGAAGCAAGAGTGCCTTTCGGCGACCTGGATTTTGTACATTATGTTATGTCTATCGACCCTGAAATGAAGCTTAATAAATATAATAAGGGAAAATATCTGCTCAGACATGCTTTTGAAGGAGATTACCTGCCCCATGACATTCTTTACCGTGAAAAGGCAGCGTTTTCAGACGCCGTTGGTCATTCTATGGTCGATTATCTGAAGGAATACGCTCAGAATTACTACAGCGATGAGGAATTTGCTCAGAAGTCGGCACAATATACTCACTCTGCGCCTTTTACAAAGGAATCGCTTTTGTATCGTGAAATTTTTGAAAAATATTATCCCGGACAGGGTGAAATGATAGTCGCTTTCTGGATGCCTAATAAAGAATGGGAAGGCTGTAACGTAGACGACCCATCTGCCAGAGTTCTTTCAAATTATGGTCAGAGCGGAATCTGATAATAAATAAGAACTTCCGCACATAATTTCTATGTAAACAGGTTCTAAAAATAGCAAAATAAAGCTAACGCCGTACAAAATTGTACGGCGTTAGCTTTATGCCTATATTTTTTCAATTGAAACAACATTTCCGCTCAGATCTTCAAAGCAGCCTGCGCTGCCGCAATTGAGCATATAGCTGTCGGCATTATCAGAATCAATTATAAATTCCACAACATTTCCTGAATTTTCTCCTCTTGGAGCATATTGGTTTGCAGCGTCAGTATGAATATCAGCCTTGACGTCTGATACGATAGCGCTGAAGCTGTAACCGCTGTCAAGGGTGATCAGAAATCTTTCAGTGCAGCCATTGGTGATGCCTGTGCCGAGAGCAACGCAGTAATCATCGCCTATTCTTCTGAATCCCCTATCGTCTGTGTAGGCTTCCTGCTGCAGTTGATACTGAATCGAGCCAGTATCGGTTATGCAGCGATAATCCATATACGCTTTAAAAGAGCTGTCAAAATCCTCTGAAAAGCACACTTTTCCATATTCATCAGCAATTTCCTCTCCATCAGGTACGATCGACTCGTATACATACGTTTCCTCCGGCTGATATTCCTCTTCATCTGTTTCATATTCTTCCAATTTTTCAGATTTTTCAGATAAATCAGCTGTTTTTCTGCATGTCACTCCCGTATTTACAATAGAAGAGTAAATCGGCGCCGGTTTGATCGGAACCGTTTCAGTCTGACCTGCATTTCCGGAAACTAAAAATACCGATGACAATAATCCCAGACAAAAATTGTTTGCAAATAAAATAGCAATCGCCTCCATTTTGATTTTAAGGCAATACCGTACTAATTTGTGCGGCGCTGCCTCAGACTTTTACCAATAGGATTGTGCGTGTGTGCCGGATATAAGTCCGGCTGTGGTTTTTAACCAATAATATATTTGACATATATTCCCTATCTTATTCACTACATAAAAAAATTATTACATATCCGATTTTCTAGACAATAAAATTCTGCCATATTGCCTTAATATCCCTTGACATATTATACTATGTGTGATATAATATATTGCAAAGGAGGGTATATTATGGATATTCAGTTAAAACGAGGTCTTTTAGACATATGCGTATTAAAAACAATAAAAGCCAAAGACTCCTATGGATATCAGATGATAAAGGATATGAAGCCCTATATCGAAATATCTGAGTCTACATTATATCCTATTCTCAGAAGGCTTGAAACCGCAAAGCATCTGACTGTTCATTCTGTGGAGCATAACGGACGGCTGCGCAAATACTATCATATTACCGAAGCTGGACTTGAACGTATCGAAACCTTCAAAAAGGAATGGAATGAAATTATGTCAATATATGAATTTATAATCAGGGAGGAAACAGACGATGACAAAGAAAGAATTTCTTGACGGTATACGAGAAAAATTAAAAGGCTTGCCGCCAAATGATATTGACAGATCTCTTGGATTTTATGAAGAGCTTATTCAGGACGTAATGGAAGACGGCATATCAGAAGAAAAAGCTGTCGAATCACTGGGGTCAATAGACGAAATAGCAGAACAGATATTATCTGAAACATCAATTCCGATAACCCAAAAGCCTGAAAAAAGGAATTTCAAGCCGTTGGAAATAGTTCTGATCATTTTAGGATTTCCGCTGTGGCTACCTCTTGTTATGACGGTATTTATACTTATTCTGGCGTTCTATATATGCGCCTGTAGTATACTTTTTTCATTATATGCTGTGGATTTTTCTCTGGCGGCAACAGCTTTGTTCAGCCTTTTTAGCACGTTTAAATTTTTATTTTCAGGAGATATATTACAGTCCTGTGGCTTTCTGGGAACTGCTCTGGTTTGCGGAGGACTTGCAATATTGACTTTTTTGGGATTAAACGCAGTTGTAAAATTTTTTGTAATATTAAGCAAAAAGCTTTTTGATAAAATATTCAAATCAAGGAGGAATGGGAAATGAGTAAATCAAAAAAATCATTAATTGTAATTTCAGTCGGAGCGGTCATAATCGGATGTATCATTTTTTTCATCACATCGGCTGCGATCGGTTTTGATTTTTCAAAATTCAATACGGTAGAGTATGAGACTAATATATATCAGATAGAAGAGCCTTTTGAAAATATAGAAATAGATACAACAATGTGCGACATACGTTTTGTACCCTCAAAAAATGATACTATCGAGGTGACATGCACAGCAGAAAAGGATAGGCCCCATAAGGCATACGTTGAAAATAATACGCTAAAAATCAACTACGTTGATAATAGAAACTGGTATCATTTTATAGACATAAACTGGAACAGCTATAAAGCTGAAATCACGGTGAGCTTGCCGCTGCATAAGGTAATTCCTGTGGGAGAATACACGGAAATAGAGCCTTTCGGACAGTACGGAAATCTGTATTTAAAAAGCAGTAGCGGCGATATAGATATTCCGGAATGTTTTGGATTTCACTTAGTAGAAATCAATACGTCAAGCGGCGATGTAAATTGCAAAAACGACTCGTCAGACGTAACAATAAACAGTACAAGCGGTAATATATATTTAAGCGGCATCAGCACTAATAACATGGATTTAAGCACCAGCAGCGGTGCTATAAAACTGTCGGATATGAACTGTTCTGTAATTTCCGCCGAATCTAACAGCGGAGATATAGAGCTGACAAATATAATGTGTTCGGATATTTCTGCTGAAGTCACAAGCGGGGATATAAATTTTTCAATAATAAGCAGTTCAAATATTTTTGCTGAATCTACAAGCGGTGATATTAACTTTTCAGCTATACGCAGTAAAGAAATTTCCGTTAAAGCCACAAGCGGAGATGTTGAACTCAAAGAGACTGTCTGCGAAGGTAATATAAATATGAAAACTACCAGCGGAGAAATCAACTTAAAAGACAGCGATGGAAAGTCTCTTGAAATTTCTTCTACAAGCGGAGACGTTTACGGAAATCTCCTTACAGAAAAACTCTTTATAACTGAAACCAACAGCGGTGATATAGACGTACCGGCTATTGACATAACCTTAAATAAAACGCTAGATAAATGCAGAATAAATACCACCAGCGGCGATATTAAAATGAAAACTAATTAAAACAGCGCCGCACAAAGACCTATAAAATCTTTGTGCGGCGCTGTTTCACCTGTTCTACATC
>CAMWXM010000153.1 GCA_947178195.1 uncultured Ruminococcus sp. | reverse complement strand
ACTATGAAGAGTTTATTGGTGTTAAGTTATTTGTATTAAAACGCAAACTAAAGCAGTTAAGTTAGGTGTAAAGAATAATTTTTTTAAGGTTTAAAAATTCACTTGATTATTTATAGAAAATAGCTTATAATATTACATATAAAAATTTACATTTAAGGCAGGACACGGATTCCAATGTGTTCGCCTCCACCAATTGAAAACACGTAATCGCAAAGATTACTAAAACCACGTAAGCACGTTAAACGGCGTGTTTGCGTGGTTTTTTCTTACTTGGATTTCTGCGGGTTCAAAACGAAGTTTAAGAAAACATAGTGCAATATCATATGTTAAACCTGAACTCCCTTTCCTAAAAAATGGTGTTGCAAATGGGGTGAAGTATACATATGTATCAAATAAATATGATTAAATGCAAAGTATCTACAAATAGATGCTTTGCATTATTTTAAATACAATTGTAAATTATTTTTGAACGGACACTCATATGTCCACTTTGTATGTTATAATAAATTGAAGGAAAACAAAAAGGAGGTCAGATATGGAAAATTACAAAAATGATCGTATGTTGGAAATATTCTTCCGTGCCTTGCGTGGAGAATCTATTTCTATCAAAAAACTTGCAGAAGAATACAAAGTATCCGCTAAAAGCATTAGCAGAGATATTTCCGGAATTCAAAGATTTCTGTCAGAACACAGGGAACTAATGCAGAACGCAGAACTCACCTACTCATACAAAGAAAAATCATACATATTGAATAGCGATGAATTTCTTAAAAACAAGGAGCTGTTTGCACTGGTGAAAGTCATATTAGGCAGCCGCTGTTTTTCAAAAGAAGAAATACTAACAATTATTGAAAAGCTGAAAAAATTCACCACTATTCACGATAAAAAGCAGTTTGAAAATCTTATCTGCAAGGAAATTTATCATTACCATGAAGTAAAGTCAGATTGCAAATCTGTAATAGACAACCTATGGAGAATCATTCAGACAATTGAAGAAAAGCGAACAATTACCATTACATATTACAAAATGAATCGTGATGAAGTAAAACACAAAATCAAGCCCACATCAATTATGTTCAGCGAGTATTATTTTTACCTTATTGCATACAAGGCAGAAGATATAGAATACAATCCGATATATTTTAGAATCGACAGAATTTCAGCAATAACGGAACATCGTGAGAATTTTCAATTAGAGCGTAAATATGACTTTGACGAAGGAGATTTGCGTGAAAAAAATCAATTCATGTTTCCTGGTGAAACTATAAAAATTCGTTTTGAATTTTCAGGACTTTCCTTACAGGCAATTCTTGACAGACTGCCTACCGCAAAAGTAGTAGAGAAAAATGGTAATACCAGTATCATTGAAGCAGAAGTAAATCACGGACGAGGTATTGTCATGTATCTTCTGTCACAGGGTTCATGGGTAAAAGTATTGTCACCGCAAAGTCTTGTTGATGAAATGAAAGAAGAAATTAAAAAAATAAAATCCTATTACAAGTAGAATAACTTTTTTAACACAGAAAAATCCGTTGTGAAAGTAGATTCACAGCGGATTTTTTTGCAAATATAATTGTAAATTATTTATGAACGGACACCCGTATGTCTACCATGATAAGTATAATAGAATCATGGCTTACAAATTCTGAAAATCATCGGATAGTAAGTTCATAAATGCAAGACACAGGCGTTTACTGTTAGGAGAAAGATTTTTAAATTTTTCCAACAAAGCCGCATCGTCCTTTGAGTAATCTGTTTGGCGGACAGTACCAAGTAAGATGTGGTCGGGAGTTGTTTCAAGAGCAGTACAAAGTTTCAGAAAAACTTCTAAGCTTGGAATAGAACGTGCAGTTTCAATGCAGGACAGATATTTGTCATTGATTTCTGCACGCTCACAGACTTCAAACTGTTTTAGTCTCAGCTCTTTACGCCTTCTTGCAAGATTTTTTCCGATTTGCTTGTAGTCAAGTATCATTGGCATCACCTCTACTTTAAGAGTATGAAATGATTTTTGAAAAGTAAACAGTTTGAAAATTATAAAATTGCTTGACAACAGAAATAATATGATTTATAATAAGAATGTAGGTAAATATATGCTGAAAAGTCAATTTGTAAACAGAAAAAGGACAAATTTTATTAAAAATATTGAATGGAGGAATTTATATGAATGTAATCAAAAAAGGCATAGCGGTATTATCAGCTGTAACGCTTTTGGCATCAGGAAACTTAATCAATCCATCATTTGTTAAATCAATACAGGAGCAAATGACGGTATATGCTGTTGAGACAACTCAGGTTTGGGATGGAAGTACAGATACCTCATGGTATGACAGTTCGGAAACAGAGCTGCACATTTCAACAGCAGAAGAACTCGCCGGACTTGCCGCTATTGTAAACGGCGGTAAATCAATGGAAGGGCAAACTATTATTATCGATAATGACATTTATCTAAATGCACTGGTTGATGTTGATCAATGGTTAACTAATCCACCGTCAAATAAATGGATAAGCATAACTCTTGAGGTAGATAAGAGTGAGATCAGAAGAGAACCTATGATGCTTGAAACAGGCAAAGAGCCTAAGTACATTGAAATGAAAAAAGTGGGAGGTAACTAAGATGAAAGAATTTTTAGCCGGATTAATTTTAACATTAGTCGTTGGTGGAATCAGCGTTGCAATCGAACAGAAAGAAAAAGAGGTGAAATATATCAATGCCAATAGCAATTAAAATGTTTCTTGCAGGAGTAGCGTGTGGAATAGAAATTCTTAGCTTGATTAAGAAAAATAAGTAAAATTTAGAGGACTTGGCAATTGCTGAGTCCTCATTTTTTCGGAGGTAAAAATGAAAATAACAGAAACAAAAATTAGAAGTAAGTCAGTTTTTTCAGATGATGAAGAACACCGACTTTTACTGCACAAAGAGTGGGATAAACAGAAACCGTCAGCAATGATAATCATGATAAATCCCAATTCTGCGGATGATTTGAACATCGACACAACTACAATGCTTGTGATGAATAACCTGAATCGCTTAGGTTACGGAAGCGTTGATGTTGTAAACTTGTACACTAAAATCACAAGCAAAATACACTTTAGATTCAATGCTGATGAAGATTTACTGTTGTGGAATCTGCTAAAAAGTCAGATACAATAATTCTTGCTTGGGGCAGTATTGGAAACCACAATCAGCGAATTAAAGATCGCCAGAAAGCAGTTTTAGAACTGTTAAAGCCTTTTTCAGATAAGCTGTACCAAATCGGCGAAAACGGTTATCACCCACTAACACCAATCATTCGTAATAACTGGAATCTTACACCATACAAGGAGGTCATACATGAAGAAAGTTCAGACACTGGAACAGATTCAGAAGCTTAATGAAACTGAATTGAGAACGTATCTCACAGAGAAAACACAAGCAATGTTTGCAGAGTATGGCGTTGATAATCTTGATGATATTGGCTGTTACGTTCTGTTGGAAGCAGAAGAAATGTTCGACTTTGACGTTAAGGCGATGGAGTTTGTCGAGGTTCTGGAATTTGAAAATGAAACCTATTTGCACGGAGCAAAAATCCTCTCTGATAGTTACGGAGAGGATTTTTTCTGCCAATTGAGGTGGTACAATGTCAATCGTAATTCAAAGAGCTGCACTGTACGCAAGATTTTCTTCTGACAATCAGCGTACAGAATCCATAGATGCACAGGTCAGGGCAATGAAAAAGTATTGTCAGCAACAGCACTGGCAAATTGTTGCCACCTACACTGATGAAGCCAAATCTGCAACTACTGATAACAGACCACAGTTTCAGCAGATGATAGCCGATAGCAGTAAAGGCATTTTTGACATTGTTCTTGTACATAAACTTGACAGATTCAGCCGTAACAGGTACGATTCTGCAATTTATAAGTCTAAGCTGAAAAAGAATCATGTCAGTATTGCAAGCGTACTTGAAAGAATTGACGACAGTCCTGAATCCGTAATGATGGAGGCTATGCTTGAAGGCATGGCTGAATATTATTCAAAGAATCTGTCAAGAGAAGTCATGAAGGGCATGAATGAAACTGCTTTACAGTGTAAGCATACAGGCGGTTGCTGTCCTTTGGGTTACACTTTGGATAGTAAGAAGCATTTGAAGATAGAACCTCACAAAGCCGAATCAGTAAGGATAATTTTTGAGATGTTTGACAGCGGATACGGATACAGTGACATAATAAATTTTCTAAACAACAACGGCTACAAAACTAAAAAAGGCAGCATTTTCAGAAAAAACAGCTTGTACGAAATCCTTGGAAACGAGAAATATGTTGGTACTTTTGTTTTCAACAAAGCCTCTTCTAAGAACGTTAACAGTCGCAGAAACAATCATTCTTACAAGGATTACGATGACATAATTCGCATAGAAAACGGCTGTCCTCAAATAGTTGATAAAGAGCTTTTCAAACGAGTTCAGCAACGTAGAGAAGCCAACAAAAGAACGGCAGGACGTTACCATTCTAAAGAATTTTACTTGCTTACAGGTAAAATTTTCTGTGGTATTTGCGGTAAGCGAATGATTGGAAATCTACGATTTAGCGGTAGAAACAAAACAAGGCTTGCTACTTACAGATGCAACACGCACAGGTCTGAGTGTAAAAATAAAGAGGTAAATAAAGATTACCTTGACGTTTACATTTCAGACTTGTTAGAGCAAAAAGTTTTTAATTCTAAGGCTCTCAGAAAAATTGTTGCTGATTTAAATAAGTACATTTGTAAGTACAATCAGCAGTATAATGAAAATTTTTCTGTTGTAAAAAATGAGTTAGAGGACATAAATCAAAACCTTGAAAACATTACAAAGGCTATTGAAAAAGGTATACTGACTGACAGTATCATAGAACGTGCAGAGCAGTTGGAACAGCGTAAAACTGAGCTTGAAGTCGAATTGAATTCTTTGCATTTGTTGGATAAAGTGGAGTATCAAGATGTTTCGCACATTCTTTTGGACTACAAGAATTTGCCAAGGCAAACAGAGGAATACAGAAGCTTCATTCAGCAGTACATAAAGAAAATTACTGTCTTTCCTTACCATTTAGAAATTCAGATAGACACAGGTTTATGTATTACAGATGACCTTTTTCAAACCGTCATAATAAAGCGTGGAGAACTGTA
This sequence comes from uncultured Ruminococcus sp., assembly GCA_947178195.1. Classification (GTDB taxonomy): domain Bacteria; phylum Bacillota; class Clostridia; order Oscillospirales; family Ruminococcaceae; genus Porcipelethomonas. The sequence continues at coordinate 1,823 of CAMWXM010000153.1, read as the reverse complement.
CGATATGTTTGAATCCAAAGTAAAGGAGTAGATTAAAATGTTTGAAAAAAGTAAACCAAGATACCTTACAAAAGGCGTAAATGCAGAAATACCGCTTGCCCTATAAATCTTTCTTTGGGATTGTATTGATAATATGACTGAACCCAAGGACTATTTACAGGTGTTCAAGCTGTCTGTTCAAAACGGACAGCAAATTGTAAATCATACATCAGAACAGCCGGAGTATCACAAAGAATATATTCTTGATACAATGTTAGAGTTTGTTGAAGCTAAAATCTTCGTCATTGATGATGAAGAACATTGTACTATGCTTTTAGCTGAGGAGTACTGACAAATTCAGAACCATTGCAGCTAAATTGTTGTGGTGGTTCTTTTTTTCATTTTTCAATCATATATACTGCACAATTGCATTTTTATTTGTAATCGACTTAATAAATTCTCGTCCTTCCTCATTGTCAAGAACAAAAAGACATATTGCAGAACATGAAAAAACAGGATTGTACTCACGAGAAAGCTTCTGATTTTTTTCAAATATACTATCATTTTTAATAATTAAATTCGATTCTGGAATAGCAGCTAAAACAGTTTTTTGATTTTCTTTCTTGATCTTTCTACAAATGTTATTTATAAATTTTGTTCTGTTAGTTTCAATTTGCTTTTTCATAGCAATCATTATATCACGCATTATATCCGGTTCTGGCAGAGAAATTACACAAGGAATTACTTTTTCTTCTAAGGTTTCAATCTCATATTCTTGAAAATAATAGTTTATATCCTTTTGATATAATCCTAACAAGCGATACGCAACGCTTGAAGTTATTTTTTCTCCCTTGCTTATCCAACCTTCATATTCAAGCCATTCTAATACATATTTACGCATTTGACTGTATTTTGGAAGTTTAACATCAGGGTTCTGTGCCAAAACATTATCATAGATTTTTCGGAATGATGTTTTTTCAATCGTTTCTTTGTCGTGGGTATCAAAGTATTTACATAGCACATCAATAGCTAATTCTGAATCATAAAATGTTTTATATTGTGTATTTTTTTCAGCCATTAGATTTCTCCTCTTTAATCGGTGTTTCTTCTATAAGATTATACTTGATTTTATTTTTAGCATTTTGATTTGTACACATAATGACAATGGTATCATAATCATAATATAAGAATAAGATCTCCTTTGGAAATTCTTCCTTTAACATTTTACAAGTTGCATGAAGTATTTCTTTTTTCTCTGCAAGCTTAAGCTTTTTCTTTGTAATCCTTAAAAACAAATAACACATATTTTCACTTGTGTCAGTTGATTTTAAAGTCAGATTATGCGCCAGTGCATTAATTGTCATTTCGTTATATTTTCCAAGAAGTTGATATAAGATTCTTTGTTGTAATCGTTCACCTTCCTGTATATCTAATTCTTTACGCAATTTTTTAGTAAACGAGTCATAACCTGGAATTTTAACTTCAAAGTCTAATTGATTATAATATTCTTTTAAGCGTTCATAAAGTTCAGTTACTTTTGTAATTTTTTTTATCATGCGCAATAGATTCTGCAAGTAATTGTGTAGCCTTTTCAAAGATTTTTTCCCATTCAAATTGATCAGTTTTCACAATATCACTCTCCTTTTTTTGTACGATATTCTAAATTTTCAAATTTTGAAAAATGATGATAAAAGCCTAAAAAAGTAATTTTGAAGAAATTTTTCCCGTAAGGCATCAAGGGGGAAAAAAATTTCTATCCAGTAAACTAAATATAATAATAAACTTTATAAAAATAAGTGCAAACCTCTTAAATACGTTGTTTTATATTATATCATATTTTTGTA
>CAMWXM010000152.1 GCA_947178195.1 uncultured Ruminococcus sp. | reverse complement strand
GTTAAACAGAATGTAATATCTGCATTATTTACAGTAAAAATCCAATTAATTTTACTAAAGTATTGACATGGACCGATATGAAGGATATAATAAGAAAAGAAGCATTAAGGAGGGACGATGATGAAGCTGGAAAAAAGTATTTATCCGTATAACCCGGAAGCAAGAACTCTTCCGTTTTTTCTTTCAGGTATCGGCGGAAGCGAATATCAAGGGCGTGTCCACAGACCCGACGGTTATCAATGGCATCAGATATTTTCCTGCACTGCGGGCAGTGGGACGCTTGAATATGATGAAAAAGAAATAAGTATCGGCGCAGGAGATTATTTTTTTCTGCCAAAGGATAAGCCGCATACATATTACCCAAGCGGAGAATTATGGGACGTAAAGTGGACTGCGTTTGAGGGCAGCGTATGTGATGATATACTTGTCAGATTCGGAATGACCGAGCCGATCATTATTAAGCCCGCCGACACATCAGCAATGGAAAAGATTTTTGAAAAAATGGTAATATCCCAAGAAAATGACATTCTTTACTGCGACCATACCTGCTCGGGACTTATATATGATTATCTTATCGAATTTCACAGGCATATGGATTCAAATGCCGACAGTTCAAGAAGCAGGCAAATTTCTGCGCTTCTTCCCGTGCTGCGGTTTATGCACGATAATTTACGAAATGATATCTCAATGACGCATTTAAGCGAAATTATGGGTGTTACGCCGCAGCATTTCTGCCGCGTTTTCAGAAAAACAATGAATGTTCGTCCAAATGAATTTCTTACACAGATAAGGCTTGATGAAGCAAAACGGCTTCTGATCGAGAGAGACGCTTCCGTATCGGAGGCTGCTGCAAAATCTGGTTTCATGGACGCAGTCTATTTCAGTACAGTATTCAGAAAGCATGAAGGAATGTCGCCTGCACAGTACAAAAAGAAAATGAAATAAAATCGGTTCGGAGAAATTAACATTTGAATAACTAAATTTATACAAAAAGCGGTATTGTGAAAACAGTATCGCTTTTTACATCAAGCATTTCGCATTTCATGTGTTATCGTAATATGCCGAAAACTCCTATGTTACGTAGATTATTAGAAACGCAATTTACATAACCTGATATAATTTATCGTAACTTATTGTAATAATAAGACCCAAATAAAACCCATGCCATTGGATATTTCTGCTTATGATTTGCCGCCGTATGAGGCGGCTTTTTTATTCAAGCAGCCAGTCAACAATATTTATAATCTTCACCCCGTCGGCAGAATTTGAAAAAGTCCTGTCCATTGTGAGTATAATTTTTTCATAGTTATCCCGTATCTGCATCATGGGACGAAGCTCCCGTTCCCTCGTCTGTTCGGAAGCCATTGTCTGGGTTACCTGATAATACATCTTTTCGTTGGCCTTTGAAGCAACAAAATCTACTTCAACATTTCCGATCTTTCCTATGGCAGTATCATATCCTCTTCTCAAAAGCTCAAAATATACAATGTTCTCAAGAATATGACCTGTATCAATGTCCCTAAGTCCCAAAAGGTAATTCCGCAAGCCAATATCAACAATGTAATATTTACCCAGAGTTCTCAGATATTCCTTGCCTTTTATGTCATAACGTTTTGCTTCATAAAAAATATAGGCTTCAAGCAACGCATTTACATATGCCTGAACAGTCTGAGCCGCCGGCTTGGTTTTACGGTTATTGTCAAGCAGCCCCTCGTTTGCCAGCGTATTTCCGATTGAAGTTGCCGATGTGTTGCTGCCTATATTATCCGCAAGAAACATTATGATTTTTCTCAGCAGATCGGCGTCGGTAAGCTGCCGCTGTCCTCTTCGTTTTTCACGTTCAAGAATATCACGCATAACTACCGTTGAATATACTCCGTCAAGCAGCGTCATAGCTTTATCGGTATCAAGTCCCACATCGGCAATTCCGGGCATTCCGCCGAATTTTAAATATGCTTCAAAAAGTTCTTCGGTATCGTATATTATATCCTCACTGTCGGTAATTTTCGTTATTGTTTTCCCTGCGGGACTTTTCCTTTCAATAAGCCTGTAACCGTGAAAATCAATAAATTCCTTGAAAGAGAGAGGAAGCATTTTTATCTCAACATAACGTCCGGAAAGATAGGTGGCAAATTCCGATGACAGCAAATATGCATTTGAACCTGTAATATAAATATCGCATGGGAAATCTACACGGAAAGAGTTGATTGCATCCTGCCACTGACAGATACGCTGTATTTCATCAAAAAAGAGGTAAACAGTTTTATCTTTCGGCTTTCTCTCTTTAATATGATCATAAAGCTGTCCGGCGTCCATTGAGCGGAATTCCATTGACTCAAAATTCATAAAAATGATCTGCTCATCTGAAATGCCTGCTGCACGCAAATGCTCTATCATCAACTTCATAAGACTGGATTTTCCGCAGCGGCGTATGCCTGTTATGACCTTTACAGGTTCGGTGTCTTGAAAAGCAATGAGCTTATCTAAATACAAATCTCTTTTTTTCAAACCCTTTTTATTATTTAGCATATCATTCACGACCTTTCTATCTATATTATACTACAAACTTTTTAAAAAGTCAAGTTTTTAGTATTGATGTTCAAAAACTTTTAGGCAGATATTTTCAGTGATATTTATTGGGGAATCGGCGTTGAAGTGATACTAATCTCTCGCCACAAAAGTATGATGATTACTTTTGTACTGTTTCTGATTTTATGCTCTTTTTTTAGCTGCTCCGTTTTTTTGTTTTATATCGGTTGAAAATCAAAGCGGAGTATGGTATAATAGAAAATATAGACAGCGCAGCTTGATGTGCTGAATCGGATTTCAGCATTTGCAATAAGAATTGAAGCGCTGTAATGTACTATGTGCAATCAGTATGAAAACGGAGGTATTTTATGAAATTTGCAATTCTGGCACCCGGAAATATTGCCCACAGCATGGCAAAAGCAGCAGCGGGAATAATAAACAGAAAACAGGCAGCAGACGATTTAGAGATAGAACTCTATGCGGTTGCATCCCGAAATTATGACCGTGCACAGGCGTTTGCAAAGCAGTGGGGATTTGAAAAAGCTTACGGTTCTTATGAAGAAATGCTGGAAGACGAAGCCGTAGAACTTGTATATGTTGCCTCTCCTCATTCTCATCATTATCAGCACGCCAAAATGTGCTTGGAACACGGTAAAAAAGTTTTGCTTGAAAAGGCATTTACAGTAAATGCTGCGCAGGCAGAGGAATTAATCGATCTTGCAGTGAAAAAGAAACTTCTGTTGACAGAGGCAATATGGACAAGATATATGCCAAGCAGGAAAATGATAGATGATATAATTGCCGGCGGAGCAATCGGGGAGCCATTTTCTTTGACAGCAAATCTGGGTTATGCAATGGCACAAAAGGAGCGGTTGATTAATCCGGAATTGGCAGGAGGCGCTTTGCTGGATGTGGGTGTATATCCGATTAATTTTGCGTTGATGGTATTCCACGGAGAGGTCAAGGAGATCAATACTACAGCGGTTTTATCTCCAAAGGGGGTAGACTTGATGAATAGTGTGACTTTGACATTTGAAGATGGGAAAATGGCGGTTCTTCACAGCAGTATGCTATCTGCGACTGACCGTTTAGGAATAGTTTATGGGGATAAGGGATACATTGAGATACAGAATATCAATAACTGTGAGGAGATCCGCGTGTTCGATTTAGGACATCAAATGATTTCCTGTCATAAAGTGCCGGAACAGATAAACGGATACGAATATGAAGTTGTTTCCTGTATGAAAGCAATCAATGAAGGAAAAGTGGAATGTGAAGAAATGCCCCACAATGAAACTTTGCGTGTGATGAGAATGTTAGACCGAATCAGGGGAGAATGGGGTATGAGATACCCTTGTGAGTGAAAAGGCATAAGTCCCAAATAAGACCTATGCCATTAGATATTTTTCTTTAAATGCCGCAAAAAATGTGGCATTTGCTTTTGTTAATCTACGATATTAAACTTACGTTAATAGGATGCTAAAAATAGTTTAAAAATATATTTATTTCCCAAAATATAAAAAAGCTTGATTTTGGGAAATAGATGTGATATAATATCGGTAGAGGAGTGTGTTCATACTATGAAATTGATTGAAAGAAATTATTATCTGAATAAAATAGTAAGTGTGACAGGTACGCCTGATATCAAGGTAATCACAGGTGTCAGGCGATCCGGAAAATCCAAACTGCTTGAGGCATTCAAAAGCTATATTCTCGCAAATTATACAGATGTAAATATTATACACATCAATTTCAATATGCCCGAGTTTGATGAATTAACCGAATACAGACCACTTTACGACTATATCAATAAGCAGTATAAAGACGGTGCGGATAATTTTGTCCTAATTGACGAAATTCAGATGTGCAACGGTTTTGAAAAAGCAATAAACGGTCTGCATGCTTCAGAAAAGTTTGACATATATATCACAGGCTCAAATGCGTTCTTGTTAAGCTCCGATCTTGCCACCTTGTTTACAGGCAGAACCTTTGAAATCAAGATTTATCCGTTCTCCTTTGCAGAATACGTTAAATACTTTGAATGCACCGATCTGTATGATGCTTTTGACAAATACATCCTTGAAGGCGGTATGTCGGGTTCTTATCTTTATAAGGACTATGAATCAAAATACAGCTATATCGAAGAGGTATTCAATACACTTGTTGTCAGAGATATACGCACAAAATACAAAATCAGAAACCCTGCACTTATGGACAGAATCGTTGATTTTCTAATGGACAATATTTCTAATCTGACTTCTGCACGAAATATAACTAACATTTTCAATAAAAATAACGATAATATCAATCATAAGACCGTCGGTGCATATATGCAGTATCTCTGCAGTGCATTTGCTTTTTATAAGATACGCAGATATGATATCAAGGGGAAAAAGTACCTTGCCTCTAATGAAAAATACTATCTCAGCGACCATTCCTTCCGATACGCAAAGCTGGGTACAAAGAACATGGATTACGGACGTGTACTTGAAAATATAGTTGCGATAGAGCTTCTGCGCAGAGGATATGAAATTTATGTTGGTATGCTTTATAAAAAAGAGATAGATTTCGTTGCAATAAAGCGTGATGAAAAGATATATATCCAGGTTTCCGATAATATCACAGATAATAATACCTTTGAGCGAGAAGTGTCCCCGCTGCTTTCCATTCAGGATGCATATCCGAAAATGCTTATCGCAAGGACACGTCATGATACCTATCAGTATGAGGGTGTCAAGATAATTGACATTGCAAATTGGTTGTCGGATAAATAGCAAATCTATAGGGCAGTTATCGGATATATTTTCAAATTGCAAAAATACAGCTCAAAAAGGATGAAATGTTTTATTAGTACAAAATATAGGAGCAGCCGTAAAAGCTGCTCCGTTTTTTATGGATATCAATGTTTATGAAATTGCACTGAAAAGTATTATTTGCGGTTATTTTGAAATTTACTCTATTCGGTTTCAGACCTGTGCATATTTCGGAAATTGAACTGACATGGATATTTGTCAATGCTTACTCCAAAACAACTCCGTCATTAGCAGTGTATGCTTCAAGAGAATTTTCTTTGACCTGAATGCAGACATAACACATTGCTGAATCATTTCCGGCAAAGAACTGTCTTTTAGCCTCCGGAGAAATTCTGAGCCAGTCTCCTGCTTTAAGTTCCACTGTTTCACCGTCGATCTCTGCCTTTCCGTTGCCGGAAAGGATCGCATAGATCTCTTCGTTCTGCTTATGGTAATGTACAAAAGGAACACTCGCACCTGCAGGCAGATTATTAACACTGATCTCCGCACCTGTCAAGGAAAGCTTATCATGAAGCTCTGTTCTTGCATCCTGTGCAACACTTATTTTACTGAATTTACTCATAACGTTAACCTCCGTTTTATAATTTTGCAGTTGTAATTGATTTGATTACAACAATACAATAGCATATATATTCCGAAATGTCAATAGTTACATCACAACTTTGTATTTTTGCACAATTTGTAAGATATTTTTGCTGTAATCATTGACATTACAACTAAAATGTGATACAATATAATTATCATTACAAGGGAGGCTTTTTTTAATGCAGTTTTCATCAAGATTAACGATTGCAACGCACATTTTATTATGTATTGAAAATTTTAAGGACAGCTGTAAGGTCACATCCAATTTTCTTGCGGGAAGCATAAATACAAATCCTGTTATTGTCAGAAATATATTGGGACAGCTGTCATCAGCAGGAATTGTCGAAATAAAGGCTGGAGTAGGCGGCGCTTTTCTGGCGAGATCATCAAACGAAATAACCCTATTGGATATTTTTAAAGCAGTTGAAAAGGAAGAGTCACTTTTTCATTTTCATGAAAATCCTAATTTGCAATGTCCTATCGGAAGGAACGTTCACAGTGTAATGGATGAAAAGCTTGAAAAAATACAGTATGCAATGGAAAATGAAATGGACAATATTACCTTGGAGCAGTTAGTTAAGGAAATAAAAGAGAAAATATAGTAATAATGATCTGAAATGTTCCTCATCTATTTAACAAACCTTACGGTGCAATAACAACAACCAAGGAAATTGATTGTCAAAAGGTTTGCAGCACAATTCAATTATTGTGCCGCAAACCTTTTAATTTAAAGAGATCACATTTGAGAATAACATCAATAAACGATTTAACGCTATCGGAAGGATCTTTTTCATAAAGAATACCATACGGCATTTCATAGGACCAGTTTACAGGTATCGTTACAAGGGAGGGGTGCAAGTTGCTCCATATGTCAAGAGTTTCCATGAGATAACCCTGCTGTTTACATAGGTTAAATGCGGATATGTCATATTATCCGTCAAAATCAACTATTATAATGATAGATTTACAATCCAAGTAAAAAATAATTTATGCAGAAAAAAGCCTGTAAAATATTGACTAATTTTGCAATATATGTTATAATTATAATATATTAATTTTATATTAATCTTGAAAGAGGTAAATATA
>CAMWXM010000151.1 GCA_947178195.1 uncultured Ruminococcus sp. | reverse complement strand
GCAATGAGTCTACTGAAAAAAGCATTCACTTATATTTAGATAAAAAGAAACCGGTTATTAATTCAGTAAATTATGAAGTGGTGGATAAAAATGGAAATATTATAATAGATAAGACGTGTTTAAAAAATGGAGACTCGCTAAAAATAAGTGTTATAGCTTCAGATGAAGGTTCTAAATGTACAAAAGATGAAATTACAGCATATCTGGATAAATCCTCAAATATTGAAATAAAACTTAAACTTGAAACAAATACCGATAAAGCTATCTATTCGACTACAATGATAGTAAATAATAAAAAACTCGAATGGCTGAGTGACAATCAATGTATTAAGATAGATTCTATTGAATTATATGACCAGGCTGGTAACAAATGTGAAGAAAATATAGGAATAAATTCAGGTATACTATATTATGCGCCGTTTGAATTTGAAAAGATGAATTTTTATTATCATTCATCTGATGATGATATGATTGTCAAGGATGAAGATTTTATTGAAATTGGATTTGAAAGCAGTCATGAAGTTGATATAAAGTGTATTATAGGATTTGAAAATACCAACTGGAATGAATGGAAAAATAATAAATCTGAAAACGGTTATACTTATGCTACTACATACAAAGTTGAAAAATCTGTTGAAGTTGAAAAATCTGTTGAAAATGATAATAAGTTTATTCCGATTTATATAGAGATAACTGATAAAGCCGGAAATTTTATTAAACCTGACATTGATGGTAAGTGCGGACAAATTCTTTATTATGCTCCAATCGAATCGGGATTTTCAAATTATAAAGTGACATCAAGTAATATTTCTGACAATCAATATGCAAAAAACGGAAATACAATAACAATTTCTTTTGACACGTCACATCCGGTAGATGTATCTGAAGCATATATAGCTAAAAAACAGTTGCTTTTTAGCAGTAATGATAATATGCATTGGAAGGCAGTGTATAAAATAGAAGATGAAGATTTTGAAGATAATACAGATGTATCGTTTTCGATTGCACTGACAGATGCAGCGGATAATAAGTTCAGCACAACTCACGAAAATACGTCAAAAATCAGGTATCTTGCTCCTATTAAAATAAACGACCTTAAAATGATTTCCAATAATGAGAAAGCTGAATTCAGAGGAGCAAAAAACGGCGATGTTATAACAGTATCTTTTACAGCAAATCATCCGGTGAGTTTGACAGATACTAAAATAGCAGATCGTAACATTCAGTTTAAAAGTGATGATAATATAAATTGGATTGCATATATTTCGGTTTATGATGGAATTGCTGAAGATATGGGATATATATCATTATTTTTTAATGTACACGATAACGCTGGAAATAATGTTGTTCAATGTACAGAGGAAAATTTGATTTCGAATAAGATTCAGTATTTTGCACCCATAAGTATAAGTGAAATCGAATTATTTAGCAACAATTTAAATGACGGAAACAGATATGTTAAGGATGGAGATATGATTACGGTTTCATTTGTCTCTAATCATGAGATTGAACTATCGTATATAAATGTTGTAGGTAATATTCCTGAAATTTCAGTTTATAAAGGAGAAGGAATACAATGCAGATATGAATTGAGATATATTTTGAAAAATAGCGACATTGCAGATCAATCATCGGTACGTTTTAGTTTTACAGCAAATGATTTTGCTGAAAATGAACCTGTAACAATAATAAATGATTCTGTTGAAAGAATAAATGAAATAATATATTTCGCTCCTATTACGTCCGACGCATCAATTCGTTCAGGAAATCGAAATCAGTCATATGTAAATAATGGTGGAAGAATAATGATTTCAGGAACTGCAAATCATGGAGTTACTCCTGAATCAGCAGTTATTATGGGACGAAGAGCAGATGTACTTGGAGGAAATGCAAGCAAATATTCTATAAGTTATATGATCAATGAAAATGAAGCTTCACTAATAGAAGGAAATGTGACATTTTCGTATATACTTACTGATTTGGCTGGAAACACTTTATATATAAATTCATCAAGTGATAAAAGCCGTGTTATTTACGATAGGATGCCTCCGGCAATAATTGCTGAATATGATAGAATTTCGTTTACCAATCAATCAGTAACATATAAATTTACATTTTCAGATAAAAATATTTCTTCTAGTGATATATCAATTAAGGTAAACGGCATAGAGCAGATTACTGATAATGAAAGAAATATGATGTCAAGTACTGCATTTACAAAAATAATAAGCCTTGATACTGATAATAACTATCACATTACTGCATCGGCAAAAGATCTTGCAGATAATTCGGCATATCCTGAAATTGAAGAACGAATGACTATAGATAAAACAAATCCCAAAATAAAAACTATTAATATTAGCTCGGACAACCCGAAGGTTTATCGTTCTTCATTCAGTATAAGAGATCATTTTGAAATAGATGAAAAAAATCTTAAGGAAATTATATGTACTGTTTCTAATTCAAACGGTACGACAGATTGGGATATAAATACGCCTATTACATCAGATGGAAAAAACACAGTTTGTCTTATGGCGTCTGATATGGCAGATAATGTTTCACAAGCAGTAATATTTGATTTTTATTTAGACGGAACTGCTCCTAAACCATTAGTGGCAGAAATGTTTACAGCAAATTTTCTTGAATCGGGAAAAGAATATCTTTTGAAATCTGAAGCAAATTTAAAAATACGTCTTGAGTCTTTGCATATAGAGGGCATCAGTGAACCTGATGAGTTTACTAAACTCTATATTACTGATAAGAACGGAAATAAGATTGCAGATATTCTTGGAGATTATAAACCGGAATCCGGAGCATATAACATTTATTTGAATGATATCGGTAAATATATTCTTTTTGCAGAAGCAAAGGATTCTGTTGGAAATACAACGGGTCTTACCGAATATTCTTTTGAAATAGAAGGTAAAAGCTTGGTTGAAAGATTTTGGGATAATAAACCTCTTGTTGCAGGGACGGCGGCGGGAGTTGGCGTAATTATATTTACCTATGTTTATGTTCTCATATTTAAGCGTGTAAGGAAAAAATAAATTGAGGTGAGCAGCAGTGCAGAAAAACGATATCAGAGTGATAAGAGATTCACAGAGTATGGAATATATTCTCGATTCTGGTTATAGTATATCTATGACTGAATTTAAGGTCGTTCAGGGATTCACAGAAAGTGGAGTTCTATGCGGAGTAAGAGCTATACATAATGGTAATGATAAGTTGATATTTGATATTTCCGGGCTTAATTCCCTGCGTGTTGTTATTTCTATAAAGGAAGCTTCTGAAGTAAAGAACTTATCCGATAAAATAATGCGTATAATTGAAGAAGTAAAAAATTCCGGTTTTTTGCAGGCAGAGCATCTTGATTGGAATATGAACAGGATATTTGTTGACAAGGAATGTGAAAACATATATATGATATATCTTCCGCTTGATATTGGGTTAAATGAGCCTTGGGAACTGAAATATAGTCGACTGATGAATGAAATATATGAAATGAGACCTGATCTGAAATACGCAGGGGCAGAGTCAGAGAAATCTTTGCCGGAAGAAGATTCTGAAGAAGAAAATAAGAACAGTGACGAAAATATTTCCAAAAAGAATAAAAATGGACTATTTAAAAAGCTTTTTAAGAACAAAACATTAAAAGAAGCGAAATACAAAAAAGCAGTTGTGGAGGAATCTTCTGGAGGTACAGAACTTTTAGACAGCATTTTTATACCATTGATTGTTATATCCGGAATTAATACACCGAAGAAAATCGAAGCTGTAATCGGAAAAGAAGAATATATAATTGGAAAAAATCCTGAGTGTACGGATTTGACTATTGATTTCAGCAAGGCAATCAGCAATAGGCACTGCTGTATTATCTGCAAGGACGGTATCAGCTATATAAAGGATTTAAAGAGTACAAACGGAACTTTTGTAAATGGAGTGCGTGTTACAAATAATGACAAAAAGCAAATCAAAGCAGGAGATAGAATAAAACTTGCAAACTGTGAATTTGTAATAAAACCGGTATAATTGATATGATAAAACTTAAAGGTAACGGATATTCCGATAAGGGAACAGTAAAAAGTAAAAATGAGGACGCATTTCTTTTCAGAATAAAGAATTCCGAAAATTTAACCTGTGGTATTTTCGCAGTTTCTGACGGCGTGGGAGGTTTGAAAAACGGAGACGTTGCAAGCTCATATATTATGACGGAACTTGGTAAATGGTGGAAGGGAATATTTGATGATGCTAATAATAAACCTGATATTATGTATCTGCTTAGAACACTTGAAAATGTGATACATGAAACTAATATTTCTCTTATAAAATATGGTAAAGGCCAGAATGGGAAATGCGGTGCAACTTTGAGTATTCTTTTTATATATAATTCTATGGGATATGTTTTTCATACCGGAGACAGCAGAATATATCGTATGTCGAAAAAGCTCATCGGATACAATTTCAAGCAGATTACAGAGGATCATTCTAAAGAAGTTGAAAAAACTACTTTGCAAGGAATTGTAAAAAAGAGTTATCTTACTGAGTGTATAGGCGGAAGGGAAAATTTTAAAATTTTCCACACTGAATTTGAGATATTAAAAAATGACATTTATATGCTTTGCAGTGATGGAATTTATAAGCATCAATCTAATAATGAGATGGCAAGAATATTAGGAAAGAAAAATTTATTCGACAGCATATGTAAGCAATTGGCAGTTAATGCAATTGATAATGGTGAGACTGATAATGTTACAGCAGTTGCAGTAAAACTGTTTTAAATGGAGTTAGAAATAATGAAAGATAATATAAAAAATGCAGAATATGAGCTTTTAGCAGCAATGCTTAAAAAGTATGATTTTTTAAACGATACTGAAAGGCAATTATGGTTTGAAGCAATTTGCCTCTGTCATAATAATGTTGAATTTTTTTATCGTATTTACGATAGTTTAAACGGTAAATCAGAAATTTTTCAAAGCAGAAATAAAAAGGTTGAATATAGCAGCATCAATGACAAATACATAATAAAATGTGATATGCGAAGCGCTGAACATACTAATGAGGAATTAAAGCAGTTGATTCCCGGAATAATTGGAATAATTGAAGAAATACTTCCTCTGGGCAGTTTGGTAGAACTTAATCTTAGTTATAAAAATCCAAAAGAAAGCAAAATTGATCAGCTTCAAATAGTAATTACGCATCGATTTATTTCACCTGAGGGAGAAAGCAATTATTTTGAGTATGGCGGTATACCGTATCCAACAGGAATGCTTCAAGGAGATAAAGTCTTATTTTTTACAAATCGTTCAGTAAAAAATATAAAGCATAAAGGTTATACAGACTTAAAGGACAAGCAATTTATAATTGCAGTAAAGAATGCTTTATTAATTGAAAAAGGCGTAAAATCTATGTCCTTTTCAGATAATTATAAGTATAAAATTATTCAAAAGCAAAGTGGTGATAATTAATGGATGAGCAACAGATTTATAGTGATATAAACTTGTATCAAGGTATAATTGATAATAATAACATTCAGATTCAGAATCTAAGCAATAGATATGAGGAATTGGAACAGATTCGCTCAAAGCTTTATGAATCGCAAAATAAATTAAGCGAGCAGCGACAAAATGTCAGAAATAAAGCTGGGAATATGCAATGTACTTTTATTAATGTGAAATTTATACAATTGTTTTCAAATGTATTAAAACAGTTCGCTGACGATTCATATGCAATAAAGGCAGAGGAAGGAATATATAATTCAATAGAAGAAGTAAATCAGAAGATGAATTCGATTACTTCTGAAATAACCTCTCTGGAGTCTGACAATTCTTATTATAGCACAATGATAGATGGATGCTATTATCAATTAAGTACAATTCAGCAGGAGGAATATTAAATGGCGTATGAAATAGGCTATGATATTGTTGTTGACGATGAAAAGTGTAGTTCAATATGCAATGAATATCAAAAAAGAGCAGATAAATTTGAAGAAAATTTGAAAGAGTATCTTCAAATTCTCAGCAGAATTAAAAGCGAGGCAATTATGGAGGGAAGTGTTTCTGAGAAGATCGATTCGCTTCAAGAATTAGTAGAGGTTCTAAAGGGAGAGTCTATAAATCTTGCGAGTGAAGCTAAAAAGCTTAATTCATCTTTTCTTAGTGATTTCGATACGGCTGATAACTACATATTTTAATTGGAGGACGTTATGCAGATAAATGTCAATACAAAAGAATTAGAAGCTGAGATTACTAATCTTCAAGCTTTGCTGACTACCGTGAAAACTGATTCTTCCGGGAATTTTGATATAGGCTGCAAGGGTGTTGCCACGGAATGGATGAGTACGGTCAATAGCGCTTTTTTAGGATTAGAGGAAGCGTTGCAGACTTTAATAAATGTAACGATTATGTTCTGTCAGAATGCGAAGGACGGTTACATAGATGCGGATGAAAATACAGCAAAACTTCTTGAGGCAATACAAGCACAGTTTCAAGTACAATAAGGTTGGTGAAACAAAGTGGGAATAGTAAGAGATTTTTCAGTTGAATCCATAGCAAATATTCGAGAGATAATCAGAGTAAATGTAGATGAAGAAGATGAATGGGGAATTGTAGACTGGTGGAAGGATACGTTTTGCACAGATGATCTTAATATTAGCAATTATTTAAATAATGTATCAGAATATCAGTCGCAAATGATTGATAAATACAATATTGGCAGTGAAAAATTTGATGAAATATTATATAGAGTACATTCTGTTGACAATAACTATGCGCAAAGATACAGCGCATTATACGAAAGAATGGTTGCATTTCAGAATAAAATTCTTGGAATTGCATCGCTGTTGTCGCCAAAAGCAATTGCAATGAATAAAGAAGATTATGGTAATCTTGCAAAAGCAATTGACAATCAGTATAATAATACTGTAGAAAGTTATAAGAAAAGAATCAGCGAATGCGAGGAATCGCTTCCACGGCTTGACGATCCGTCATTTGGTGAAAAAGTTCTGAATTTTGCCGAAGGATTATTAACGTCTGTAGTATTAGATACGGTAGAGGGAA
>CAMWXM010000150.1 GCA_947178195.1 uncultured Ruminococcus sp. | reverse complement strand
GTTCGAGCCCAGTTGGAGGAGCCACTTTAAAAACCATGTTTTTACATGGTTTTTTGTTATTTATGATGATTTTTTGGGAGAAATTGACAATAAATAAAAAATAAGCTATAATGTAAATTGAAAGGACATCTTTGTCTGAAAATTTAATTGATCGAGAGGAGCTTTTTATGAAATTTGCAAAAAGACTGACAAGAATTGCCACAGCGGCTATGTGTTTATTAAATATTTTTACAGGAGCGAATTTCTCTTTAATTGCCGATGCAGAAAGCCATAGCGATGAAATTAAGTATGGAGATTATCTTTCTTATAAACAGATAGATGAGGATGATGACGGAATATATGATTATGTTGAAATTATTGGTTGTGATGAAACGGCTAAAGAGGTTATAATTCCCGATGTAATTGATGGATTGCCTGTAACATCAATAGGAAATTATGTTTTTTTTAATTGTACAGATTTAGAAAGAATAGAGATAATTGGCGGAGTAACAGAAATAGGAAATGATGTATTTGAAAGCTGTACAAGTTTAACTGATATAACTATAACTGATAGAACTATAGATGATAATAAAAGATATAGTAGTATTCACGGGGTCTTATTTAACAATAATAAAACAAAATTAATTGCATATCCTATAGGTCGAAAAGATAATGACTATTCAATTCCGGAAACCGTAAAAGAAATAGGTGAAAAGGCGTTTTCGCATTGCACAAGTTTAGAAAAAATTGAGATACCCAATAGTGTAACAACAATAGATATGTATGCATTCAGAGGCTGCACAGGTTTAATAGATATAGAGATACCGGACAGTGTAGAGGCAATTGAAAGTTATACTTTTGAAGGCTGTACAAGTTTATCAAATGTAAAAATTTCAAACAGTACAGAAAAAATAGGAGATTTTGCTTTTTACGGTTGTACAGGCTTGATAAGCGTAGTGATACCAGACAGCGTAAGTTCCATAGAAATAGATGCATTCAGAGATTGTACGAGCTTAGCAAGTATAGAAATACCAGACAATGTATATTCAATAGGAGACGACGTATTTTATGGTTGTACTGCTTTAGAAAGTATTAATGTATCGAGAGGTAATTTTTATTATAGCAGTATGGATGGCGTACTATTTAATGGCGATATAACACGGTTAAAAGCATATCCGATGGGAAAAAAAGATATTGAATACTCTATACCATTCGGCGTAAAAACTATAGGATATAGCGCATTTTCAGGTTGTACAAACTTAACAAATATAGTGATACCGGAAAGTGTAACGTTAATTGAAATAAATGCATTCAGAGATTGTGCAAATTTAGAAAATATAAATGTATTAAAAAATAATTTAGATTATAGCAGTGTTGATGGCGTTTTATTTAATAAAGCTCAAACAGAGTTAATAGTATATCCGATTGGAAAAAAAGATGTTATGTATTCTATACCTGAAAGCGTAACATCAATAGGTTATAACGCATTTTCCGGCTGCAACGGTTTAAAAAACGTAAAAATACCGGACAGCATATCGTTAATAGGCGTAGGCGCATTCAGAAATTGTACAGGCTTAACAAGCGTAGTAGTACCCGACAGTGTAACGTTAATTGAAATAAATGCATTCACAGATTGTATAAATTTAACGAGCATAAAAGTATTGAACCCGGAATGCGATATTTATGATTCTCAATCTACAATCAGTAATGGTCATGATGAATATTATTGGTCGTATTTTGATGGAACTATTTATGGCTATGAAAATTCAACGGCTCAGGCTTATGCTGAAGAATATGAATATAAATTTGAAAGCTTGGGTGAAAAGCCGATTGTTACAACTCCTGCGGTTACAACAATAGTAACAACTACAACAACCGCGCCCGTAACAACGGCGACAAACTTAAAAACAACTGTACCTGCAACGACGGTGACAACAGACAAAACAACCGAACCGGTTACGACAACATCTTCAACAACTGTCACTAATGCGACCACTACACCTGTCACGACAACAACTCCCGTTGTTACATATCAAAAAGGCGATGCAGACGGCGACGGAAAGCTCAGCATCAGAGATGCGGCATATATAGCTATATTATGCGCAAAGGGTCAATACGATGATATACCAGAATGTGCAGACTATAACGGAGACGGAAAAAGGAACATCAGAGATGCTGCGGCTATTGCAATATATTGTGCAAAAAGAAGTGCAGGTAAGATTTAATAAAAAAATTAGGGTATGCCTATTTTATGAGGCATACCCTTTTGTTATAATTTTTAGTCAATAATTCTTCCGTCTGTCGAAATTGTTGCCACCTTCAAAGGAATAAATTTTCCGCTTTCCTGTAACGCTCTTTTAGCGGCTTTTTCAATTCCACCACAACAGGGGACTTCCATGCGAACGATAGTAAGACTTTTTATATTGTTATTTGTTATGATATGTTTAAGCTTGTCTGTATAATCGCCTTGGTCCAGCTTGGGACAGCCGATAAGCGTGATTCTGTTTTTTATAAATCTTTCATGAAAATTTCCATAGGCATATGCAGTGCAATCTGCGGCAATAAGTAAATCTGCTCCTTCCAAATAGGGCGCATTGATTGGGGCAAGCTTTATTTGAACCGGCCACTGTGAAAGTCGGCTTACAGACGCTTGTGAAGGTGAGTCTATATTTGAATCTTCGTTTTGGACGATGATTCTGGACTGCGTTCCTGGACAGCCACATTGTAATTCATCATACTGTTTTTTCTGCTTTGCCTGCATGACTGCCATTTCGTCATAGGCAGGAGCTTCACGCTCTTCAAAAGAAATCGCATTTGTGGGACATGCCGGTAAACAATCTCCCAGACCGTCACAGTAGTCCTCACGCAGCAGCTTTGCTTTGCCGTTTTCCATTTCAATAGCGCCTTCATGGCAGGCTTTTGCACACGCTCCGCAGCCATTGCATTTTTTATCGTCTATTTTTATAATTTTTCGTATCATATTTTTATCCTCCGCATTTATCTTAATTGACTTTTTACTTTTAATTTTATAATGAATATCCGTAGTATATCATATTTTCCCGAAAAAGTCAATCAATTGACAGGAGGTTCACATGGTATTTCAACGAGTGTATTTTTTATGAAAAATACCGTACGCCTGTAAAATAATACGATTGCAAAATATAAGTAGCTATGATATAATATAATATATAAACTAAGTTGGAGGTGACAGCTTTGTTAAAAATTGCAATTGCAGATGATGAAGATGCTGTCATAACAGAATTGCGAATCATAGTGAAGGAGTTTTTTTATGAACAAGGAAAAGAAATAGATATTTCCTGCTATTCAAGTGGAGAAGAGCTTTTGAGCTATCATCAGCGATTCGATTTGATTTTCCTCGACATTCAGATGCAGGGAATTGATGGGATAGATACGGCAATTGAGATACGTAAAACTGACAAAAAAGCGGTTTTATTTTATGTGACAAGCTACAGCGAGCAGATATCACGTTCCTTTTCCGTACATCCATTTGCTTTCATTGAAAAGCCGATAGATCATAAATTACTGTATAAAAATCTAAGTGAATTTATGCAGTATGTGTATCAGGAGCATGAGCAGCAGGGAATACCATTTGAGACGTTGGCAGGAACAGCACTTATCAAACCTGAGGATATTATTTATTTTGAGTATGAGGGAAATCGGAGAATACGTCTTGTTTGCGATTCTGCGGAGCTTTATATTTTAGATTCCATAAAAAACATATTTATAAAGGTAGAAAAATATGGTTTTATGAAGCCTCATCAAAGTTTTATTATTAATCCTGCAAAAATTAAAGCAGTACTTGACCTTGACTTGCTGATGAGCAACAAATGCAAAGTTCCCATAGCGTTCAAGAAGAAAAAAATAATAATCGGACAGATACAGCAATATCTATGCCGGACATTTGAAAGGGATTTTTAATGCCGACAATTATTGATACGATCTATACTATTATTTTATTTTTATTTGGCATGATCTTTATCTGGAATTTTTATTCTATGCGGAATAAGTTTGCAGTCAGAAGTCTTTTGTGCATCGGGATAATTTTGATCCGTTCAGCTCTTCAAATCAAATTTTACAATGATCTTATGTATTTAAAGCTGGTCACATTTTTTATAATTTTTTCAACATGTACGGTCATTCTTTTCAGATGCGACAAATTCAAATTTCTTTTGTGCAATATTTTATTTACCTCTATTGGAATGCTGAGTGAGACTATTGTAGTTATATTGCTTTCGCTTTCACATAATTTGTCAGTATATGAATTTCATGCCGATATTCCTAAGGAAATGCTTTCTTATGTTTACTCAACTTTACTCACATTTCTGATGATATCAGTGGCAAATATTATTATCAGAAAAAAATTCAAAAAATCCGAGCATAACTTTAGCGGCTATGAACTGGCTTTCTATATTGTTATAGTAATTTTTGAAGTTTTTGTTATATATACGCTTCCGATTATTTTTAAAAACCGATTATTGGATAAAATACTGCTTGTACTTGCAATAGGATTCAGTATACTGAATTTAACAGTTTATTTTATGTTCATGCGGCTTGCTGAGAGCCGAAAGATCAAAGAAGAAAATCGTCTTATGAAGCAACAGTCTGAGATGCAGCTTAAAGCATATGAGGAGATTTCAAAGCAATATAATGAATCGCTCAGCTTCGTACATGATATGCGAAAGCATATTCATTCCCTTGATTCGCTTATCGAAAGCAGTACTGATGCACAGGCAAAGGAATATCAGCAAAGATTATACAGCGAACTGGATCGCTTTTATCCAAGCTTCAGAAATGACAATCAAATGCTTGAAGTCATTATCAACAATGAAATTACAGAGGCTGCCAGACATGGAATCGAAATAGAGCTTAACATAGAAAAGGTCGATTTGAATTTCATTGCGGCAATCGACATGACGACAATATTCTGTAATCTAATTGATAATGCGATTGAAGCCTGCTGTGAAATAGAGGAAGAAAAGAAAATTAAGATCAGTATCATAAAGCAGATGAACTATATTACAATAAATATCAAAAATCCGTACAAAAAAATCAACAGGGTCTCCGATAATAAATTCTGTACTACTAAGGACGGTCACACAGGGATTGGTCTGAATAACGTGAGAAAAGCTGTCGGGCAGTATGACGGAAGTCTGAATATCAATACAGATAATAATATTTTTGCTGTAACGGTTATTTTTCAAATCAAATAATGATTGTGTAGTATTAACAAATAAATCATTTTCTTCATACTTTTTTTGTAATGTCATCGGCAAATAATGCATAAAACCGGACGAATAATGCAGAGTGTTGATTCAAAGATTTTTTTATGATATGCTGAGACTATGAGAATACCCGAAAAAATGGAGGTAATATTATGAAGAAGAAATTAACAGCAATTATTCTTGCAGCAGCTATCTGTATAAGCGGTGGTACTATGATGCTTTCACAGACAGTCAGTGCTGCTGGACAAAAGACCCAGACATTCGGCGATTTTGAGTATACGCCATATAATAGCTATGCGGAGATCAACTCATATACGGGAACTGATACGGTTGTGGAGATACCCTCTGAGATAAATGGCTTGAAGGTAACAAAAATTGCGGATTCAGGTATCTGCAAAAATAAAACTCTGGAAAAATTGATACTTCCAGAAGGTATCACAACGCTTGGAGAATATTCTGTCTGCCAGAATGAAAATCTTACAGAAATAGTTTTTCCATCATCACTCAAAACAATAGAACGTGGGGCTATAAGCTATGATAACAAGCTTACCGCTTTAAATTTTCCCGAAGGCCTTGAAACTATAGAGAATCTTGCGGTTTATACCTGTTATGGACTTACAGATATCAACATCCCATCAACTGTTTCTTCAATCGGAAATAATTTTGCTGTCTGCTGTTTTGCACTGGAAAATTTTAATGTAAACCAAGCAAATGAACATTACTGCGATATAGACGGTGTTTTATATAATAAAGATAGATCTGTTTTGATACGTTATCCTGAACATCGTGAAGCTGTAGGTTATACCATTCCAGATACAGTAACAGAACTTGCACCGTCAGCATTTGAAACAGCCGGATATCTTGAAACAATAGTTATACCCGATACAGTAACTTTATTGGGAGAACGCTGTTTTTCCATGTGTTCAGCTTTAAAATCAGTAAAGCTTCCGCAGGGTATCACTGAGATACCACAATACTGTTTTGGTTCTTCAAATAATCTTGAGGAATTATTCATTCCTAAATCTGTTACAAAAATCGGTTTTTATTCCTGTACATATTACAGCAATAACAATAAAGCTCCTATTACAGTTTATTATGAAGGCTCAGAGGAAAACTGGAATGCAATATCTATAGATACAGGAAATTCAGGATTTGAAAATGCAAAAATGATATATAATTTTCCTTTTGAATCTGGAATATCTATAAAAGGCGATGTAAACGCAGATGGTTCATTCGATATTCTTGATGTAACATTGCTACAAAAATGGCTGCTTGCAGTGCCTGATGTAAAGCTTGCTGACTGGAAAGCTGCTGATTTATGTGAAGATGAAAAACTGAATGTGTTTGATTTTTGTTTAATGAAGCATGCACTTTTAAAATCACACCCTTCAAATCTCGAAAAATAACAGCGATCCTGCCTTGATTATTGAACTAAAATATAGCGTTATTAACAATTCTATCTGAAAAAATTATCATCAATTAAAAACAGAGGTCTACTCTTTCTGGTAAACCTCTGTTTCGACCTTATTGTGTTTTTTAAGTACTTTTTTGCATTATGTAACTAAAAATTAAACCCGGAAGTGTGTCCGGGCTTTGATGTAGAAAAAATCTTTTTTAAATTTATTTCGACTTCTGTCGATAAATATATTATATCATAGTTTCTTGGAGGAGTCAAGGTGATTTGGGAATTTCTTAGTTTTTGAATACTCATGGAGCAGTGCATTATTAAAATAAAAATACACCCTTAGAATCACTTCAAAGGGCGTATTTACTTTGGTGCGCCAGGAGGGACTCGAACCCCCGACCTACTGGTTCGTAGCCAGTCACTCTATCCAGCTGA
>CAMWXM010000149.1 GCA_947178195.1 uncultured Ruminococcus sp. | reverse complement strand
AGTAAGAATAATATGACATTCAATGCCAAGCTCGTCACACATAGTTTCAATGGCGGAATAATCGCCCTTTATACCGCCAAACTGGGGGTCAAGGGTTATAGATACAAGTCGGTAATTAATACCGATAAAACGCCTGAGCAGTGCAAGTCCCCGAAGAAGCACGAGACTGTCCTTGCCACCGGAAACTCCCACAGCGATAACATCTCCGTCAGAAATCAAGTCAAATTCTTGTATTGCTTTTCGCATGTACCCTAAAATTTTTTGCATAATCTACTCACTCCATGAAAAAAATAATTTTGTATATATTATACAACATTTTAAGAAATTTTGCAATTGACTTGAAAAAATAAAAAAAATGATATATACTATATATAAGGGAGGGATAATTATGATTAATATTCTTGTGACCGGAGGCACTGGTTTTATCGGAAGTCATACCTGTGTTGAACTTCTGGAAAAAGGTTATGAGGTCGTTGTATTGGATAATCTGTGCAATTCAAAGGAAAGTGCTATTGATCGGATAAAAAAAATCACAGGAAAAAATTTAAAATTTTATAAAGCTGATCTTCTCGATATTGAGGCTGTGGATAAGGTCTTTTCGGAAAATAAAATTGATGCGGTAATTCATTTTGCTGGGTTGAAGGCTGTAGGAGAATCGGTTGAAAAGCCGCTTGAATATTATGAAAATAATTTAGGCGGAACATTTAATTTGATTAAAACAATGAAGAAATATAATGTTAATAAATTCGTATTTTCTTCATCTGCAACTGTTTATGGTATGGATAATAACGTGCCTTACACGGAGGATATGCCCACTTCTGCCACTAATCCTTATGGCTACACAAAGGTTATGATTGAGCAGATATTGAAGGATATTACTGTTGCCGACAAAAAATTGAGCATTGTGGCTTTGAGGTATTTTAACCCTATCGGCGCACACGAAAGCGGTCTTATTGGCGAAGATCCTCATGGAATCCCAAATAATCTTGTGCCGTATGTTGCTCAGGTGGCTCTTGGCAGGCTTGATGCACTGAGGATTTTCGGCAATGATTATGACACTCCTGACGGAACGGGAATAAGGGACTATATCCATGTTACCGATCTTGCTGTGGGACATCTTGCTGCTTTGGAATATGCTGACAAAAATGTTGGCTTTCAGCCGATAAATTTGGGAACAGGAAAGGGCACAAGTGTCCTTGAAGTTGTAAAGGCATATGAAAAAGCTTGCGGCAGAGAGATAAAGTTCAATATTACTGAACGTCGTGCTGGAGATATTGCAGTTTCCTATGCTGAGACAACTCTTGCTAAAAAATTGCTTGGCTGGGAAGCAAAGCGTGACATTGATAAAATGTGCGCTGATAGTTGGAATTTTACAATAAATAATACGGAGGGAATGTAATGAAACATATAACAATAGATGGAATGTCGTGTCAGCATTGCGCAAATGCTGTGAAAAACGCTCTTGAGGAATTGGGCGGTACTAATGTTTCTGTTAATCTTGAGGAAGGCTATGCGGAGGCTGAAATTTCTGCTTCAAATGAAGAAATAATTTCTCGTATTGCTGAAGAGGATTTTGAAGTGACAGATATTAAATAATAAAAAAAGCGCAGTTTTGCGCTTTTTTTTATTTTATTTAAACCTTTTAAGTCTCAAAGCATTTGTCAGCACGGAAACCGAACTAAGGCTCATACAAGCGGCTGCGATCATCGGATTAAGAAGCGGACCTCCGAACAGATGAAGGATTCCCATAGCAACAGCTATTCCAAGAACATTATAGCCGAATGCCCAGAAAAGATTCTGTTTTATATTTCTCATTGCGGCACGGCTAAGGCGAATAGCAGTATCGACCCCTTCGATGCCGTCCTTCATAAGAACAATATCAGCGCTTTCTATGGCGACGTCAGTACCTGTACCTACAGCAATTCCCACATCAGCCTGAACAAGGGCAGGAGCGTCGTTTATACCGTCTCCGACCATTGCCGTGACATTATTCTTTTCTTGGAACTGCTTTATCTTATTCGCTTTGTCGGAAGGCAGTACCTCATATATTACACCTGAAATGCCTACCGCATCAGCAACAGAAAGAGCAGTTTGTTTGTTATCTCCGGTAAGCATCGAGGTATAAATGCCTGATTTTTTCAACTTTGTCACAATTTCACGGCTGTTTTCTCTTATAGGATCGGAAATCGCAATTATTCCTGCTGTTTTGTTATTTTCAGCGATAATAACGACGGTTTTACCGTTGTCGGAATATTCCCTGAAAACATTATCTATATCTGCCGTATCTATATTCATTTGCTTCATCATGCGCATATTTCCGGCAATAATATTTTTTCCTTTTATTTCAGCTCTGATGCCCATTCCCGAAACGGCTTCAAAATTTTCTGTTTCAAAAATTTCAATATCCCTTGCTTCAGCTTCTTTTACAATACTTTCTCCCAAGGGATGTTCGGAATTTTTTTCAGCGGAAGCGGCTATGGCTAAAAGAGCAGTTTCATCGCCGTTTACAGCAAAAACATCGGTAACAACAGGCGCACCGCTGGTAATAGTACCGGTTTTGTCAAAAACCACGGTATCAATTTTGTGCGCTTTTTCAAGTACAGCGCCGCCTTTTATAAGTATTCCGTTTTTTGCACCTTGACCTGTGGCTATCATAATTGCCGTTGGGGTGGCAAGTCCTAATGCACATGGACAAGCGATAACAAGTACAGAAATAAAAATGGTTATACAGAAATCGTTGCTTTCTCCTGAAATTTTCCAGAAAGCAGCTGCAATTACAGCAAGCAGTATAACAGCCGGCACAAACCATGCCGAAACCTTGTCCGCAAGTCTTGCAATAGGCGCTTTTTTGCCCTGAGCTTCTTCCACAAGCTTTATTATCTGGGCAATTGCAGTATCCTTTCCGACCTTTTCAGCAGTATATTCAAGATAACCATTTTTATTTACAGTTGCTCCTGTGACTCTGTCTCCAACATTTTTGGGAACGGGCATGCTTTCTCCGGTTATCATAGATTCGTCTGCTGCGGAAGAACCTGAGGTTATAACTCCATCTACTGGGAATTTTTCACCTGGTTTTACCAATACGGTATCTCCGATTTTTACAAGCTCTGATTTTATCTGAAGTTCCTTATTTCCACGGCGTACCGTTGCAATTTTTGGCGAAAGTTCCATAAGTTCCTTGATAGCCTGGGAGGATCTTCCCTTTGACAGGGCTTCAAGATATTTTCCCAGAGTGATAAGAGTGAGTATTACGGCTGCCGATTCAAAATAAAGCTCCATAGCCATATGATCGTTGCCGTTTTGTATACGGTATATTGCATATAATCCATAAGCTACCGAAGCAATAGTGCCCACAGCGATTAGACTGTCCATATTCGGACTGAGAGATATTAAATTTTTGATTCCCCTGAGATAAAACATAAATCCTGTCAGCATTACCGGAACAGTAAGGCAAAGCTGCAAAATGGCAAAATTAAGTGGATTGCTCATAGGGTCTATTGCGTCAGGAAGAGGCATTCCTATCATATGTCCCATACTTATAACAAGCAGGGGTATCGTAAAGGCTGCTGAAATAATAAATCGTATAAGAAGCTTGGTATGAGCCGCCATAGCCTCTTTTTTTTCTTTATCTGCTATTCCATAGCCGATTTTTTTGATCGCTGAAACAATGTCGCTTTCAGAAATGTTATTTTCATTGTATTGTACAAAAAGCTTTTCCGCAGCAAAATTCACATCGGCTTTTTCAACATGTTCCAGTTTTCTGAGACCTCGTTCAATTCTTCCGGCGCATGCCGAACATGTCATTCCGGTTATTTTAAAAATTTTTTCCATATAATTACCTCCCAAATATATTATATCATTCTAAATGCATTTTAGCAAATTTGTTAGCACTGTGCAACAAATTATTTTAGAAGCACGGCAACACCGCCCCAAGACCTCCTGAAGTCTTGGGGCGGTGTTGAATTAATGTGACAAAGCTAAAGGGACACCTCTAAAGTTATTATGAAAGGCTGTTTAAAATAACTGAAGCGATATGGTCGGTGGAAACGTCATAGGATTGTCTGTTTTCAATCAGAATTGCAAAGGCTATAGGGAAATCCTCACTGTCCACAAATCCCGTCAGAAGCGAATTTTCTTCTTCGCCGTTTTTGACCTGTGCCGTACCGCTTTTTACGCCTACCTCATAGCCTATAGAGGAATAGTTATTGCGTCCGTTTTCAAGCATTATATCACGAACGTCAGCTGCGGTCTGTTCGGAAAACATCTGCTCTGAATAGGAGGTATCCGCCGTTTCGGTAATTCTTCCGTTTACATTGGTAACATGGTCTATAAAATATGGCATAGTGGCTTTACCTGTGCCGTTTGCAATTGCGCTTTCCCACATCATCATCTGGCAGGGACTTACAAGAGTTGTTCCCTGACCTATGCAGCCCCATTGAGTGTCAAATTCATTTTTATTGTCAAGATCGGTGGAGGCAGTCTCACAGATAATGCCATTTATTTCAAAAGTTGATTCTTCGTCATCGTTTACAGCGATTCCCAGTGCGTTGTATTTGTTTTTTATATCTGATATTGACCAGTCAGCGTCCTCTACTAACTGTGCAAAAAAAGGATTGCAGCTGTTTGCAAAGGCTTCACGAATATTCTGAGTTCCGTGACCGTATTCGTTATGGCATATTATATCCATTCCGGTATTGTTTTTATATACTCCTTCGCAGGAAAAGGATTTATTCATAAGAGTATCATTTCCCATTATCTCATTTGCGGCAATAAGGGTAGCCACCTTCTGGGTCGAACCCGGAACAGTCTTGCTGAATGCTTTGCATAAAAGGCTTCCGCTGGGCAGATTTTCAATATCGTCATATCCAGAAATAGGGTCGATATTTGGACGGCTTGTGCAGATCAATACTTCTCCTGTTTTATAATTGTATGCAATGGCGCAGCCGTCTTTATCGCCGAATGCGCTGTAGACCTGTTCATTTGCAGCATGATTCAGAGTTGAATAAACAGCCGCTTTTCCGTTTTTATCGTCAATACCTGCGGTAAAGGTATAGTTGCTGAGCTTTTCAAGATTTTTGTTTACAAGGGTATTTGTCATCTGACCGCTGGTGTCTCCTATGAGATTGCCTATGTCCTTAAAATGACCATCGGGGTAATCGCCGCTTTTGGCGTCATCATCAAACAGCACTTCGCCGTTACAGTCATAAATTTTACCTAAATTTCCCTCGCTGGAGTGGCTTATATAAAACGACGCCTCGGTCAAAACCTTCCATATCAGTATTCCCATTCCGATAAGAAACACAAAAATCATAAGCGTTATAAGATTGCTTCCCCGTTTTAAGCTTTTCATACTCTCTGCCTCCTGTTATTAGTCTGTGCTGTAGGTCTGGGCGGCACATAATATACCATAGCCTGCCCGGCTTTTAAAAATCCAGCTAAAATTCCACAGGCAAGCATGGAGCTTCCTCCGTTTGAAACAAAAGGCAGCGTAACGCCTGTAAAGGGAATGAGATTGCATGAACCGAATATATTAAGCGCCATCTGGACTATAAATACAGACGACGCTCCCACAGAAAGTGTGGTATGAAAATATGAGCGTGGTGTATTTATAATTGCCGTTATAATAAGAAGCAGTATCATGAATACTACAAGAAGAGACGCCAGCATGCCCCATTCTTCACTGATAGACGAGAATATAATGTCGGTATCTGCTGCCGGTACTTTATAAAGTCGTCCGAATCCCGGTCCCTTTCCGAACCAGCCCCCTTCGGCAATAGCCATAAGAGCCTGGCACTGCTGCCAGCCGTCGCCGTTAGGGTCTGCCCAGATGTCTACATGCAGACGCTGTTGAACATAGCCGGGAGCGAGTTTTAAAGCTGCTAATACTACAACAGCTCCGGCAGCACATATCCCGATAATAAGCTTTTTTGAAAGTTTTGCTTTTGGGTAACAGATACGCATAATAAGTCCGCAGCCTGCAACGCCTACAAAGGTCGGCAGACTTCCCAGGTCACGACACCACCACTGAAGCAACACGATAACTCCGGTAAGACCGAACAGTACCCAGTTGTCATAAACTATACTTATACCAAGTATTTTATGCTGAGTTCTGAGATGTATAATAGAAGTGGCAAATACCAGCACAAAAAATGGTTTGATAAATTCAGATGGTTGAATAGTTATAAATCCCAGGTCTATCCACATGCTTCTGCTGCCGGTAAATGCCAGGATAGAAACAATAAGTACTCCGATAATGCCATAAAATATATATTTGTATTTTTCAATTTTTCTGTAATCCTGAACCAGCTTGAAGCTTATTTGGCAGAGAACCAGAGCGGCGATAGAAAAGCCAAAATGCTTTGCCGCAAAGCCCACCTTGCCGAAACAGGATTGAAAAATAACGCTGATATTAAGTATTGTCACAAGCAGAATGTCAAATGTATAGGTATTTTGCTTTATAAAATTAAGGACGATATAATATACAAAATCCAGTCCGAGAACAGCAGCGGATAATATCATAGGGTCCATTATGTTATCGTAATTCCCCTTTACAAAAACGATTATAAGTAGTGAAATGTGAGACAAAAGGGAAAAAAGCATAACTCCGAAATAAGATAATCCGTTTTTAAGCATTTACGTCCGCTCCTTTCTTAGATACAGGGATTTTTTGCCAATTTTTATTTCATCTCCGGGACGCAGCTTCTTTTTTTCACGTATTTTGCTGCCGTTTACAAATGTACCGGTAGTAGAATCCAGGTCGGTTATATTCCATATCCCGTCCTCCAGACTTAAAATCGCATGATATCTTGATACCGACGGATCGGTAAACCTCAGGTCGGCGGAAATATGCCTCCCCATAAGAATTTCTTCGGAATTGGGAGCAAACCAGAAATCGCCATTGTCGGTTAGCATTATGTGTCTGGCAGCCATTTCCCATTGCTTCTGAACAGCTTTTTTTTCTTTACGGCAAAAGCAAAGTATTAAAATAGCGCATATATCTACAAAAATAATTGCAGCGGCGGCAATTACTTCCTTAAAGGCGGAAAGCTCGCCTGCCATTTCACTGAAAAATTCTGCAAGTCCGTCCATAAT
>CAMWXM010000148.1 GCA_947178195.1 uncultured Ruminococcus sp. | reverse complement strand
ATCAGAGCGTGACTCGTGTTATGAAGTTGTTGAATTAATAAAAAATATAATCGTGAAAATCAATGAAAATGACATTCCAATCGTATATTACAACATCATAAATAATATGATCAGCGAATTCAGAAAGAATACAGATAAAACCGACAGTTTTGACATACCGATGGATATCTGGGTTGTGATTTATGATATTCTGGACATTTCTCAAATAGATATGAAGATATCAATGTCAGTACCAAAATTATCAGATAAAGATTCAGAAAGAATATTTAAAGAATTAAAGGAGAAATTGCCCTCAGTTCTTCATGAATATTGTGCTGATTCTGAAAATCCTGTTAAGCCTGAAAAGCTGGAGAAAAAGTGCGAATAGAATGCTGATAGCATTTCTGAAGAGCGTTTTGTTAAACAGTAGAAAGGTTATATGAAATGGTACATAAGCCACTTACTTCTGTTTACAACTCTGAAACACCATTAAAGAAAATAACAAGAACATTTCCAGATGTGAAAATTTCAGAGTACGCAACAGTATTCAAGTTATGATATCGAATTTAACGAAAGGATGATTTTAATGACATTAGGCGAAAAAGTAAGATTCAGGCGAACGCTTCTAAGAATATCTCAACCGGAATTATCACATCAAACCGGTATATCTCAATCATATTTATCGGGAATTGAAAATGGTAATTACATGCCAACCGCTAAGATATTAGGTGCGCTTGCGAAATCTCTTAAATGCACAACCGATTATCTGATATACGATGAAAAGAAACAGATAAGCGAAACAGACGGAGAGTGCGATCTGCAGTGTTACAGACGATGTAACAGATGCGGTCAATATCATTGCAAAGTTATTTTATAGCCGAAACAGCGGAATATGCCGCTGTCTGCCGGAGATAGTCTCCCGGTACTGATGAGGCAGACTAAGAAAGGACGGTGAAAATAATGAAAGTTAAGGTTAGAAAAATTACAGATGGAAAAAATCTTCATATACAATATATCTTACCTGAAAAAGAAACAGCTTTTTTTAACACAGCGAGAAAAAGGTACGAAAAGATTATAAAATCTATTCGTCAAGCGATTTAAGTTTGTTGTACCCGTCACGAAGTGGTGTGCTGTCTTTATCGAATTCACCTATATCAATACCACTCTCAAGTAATTTTTCTCTAAGCTGTTCGTGGTATTGAGATATGGCTGTAAAAATCATCTCTTGAACAATTTTTATTCCATATTCAGACTTTAATATATTCTTGCGAGACATTCTTTGAAACAAATCAGCTACATCATCTTCTGAAAATGTATTGTTTTCTTTTAAAATATGACTGTCACTGCGTTGGGCTGCGTTTTAACCGGAGATATTACGCTCATGGCGTTAGACACAAGCAGCGACGGTGTTCGTGAGGATACTATTAATTTTAATGCAAAAGCAATTGTTTAAAAGAAAGAAGAGGTAAGTCTTACGAATATGACAATATGGGAAGAGTCAAGAAATCCGTAAGTAACGGTCTGACAACAACTACAATTTACGACGTTCTTGGCAGAAAATATACCGAAACAGAAGCTGACGGAAATGGTTATGCCATTTTCAGAGGATATTTCTATGAGGGTATTTCACCATATGTAAGAGAAGAACTTACAGGTCAGTATCATTTATTGCTTTATTCAGATAAGACTTATGAATACGACGGCGAAATGCGTATCGTTAAGGTCAAAGAATCAGGAAATGAAACGGCTTCTTACACCTATGATGCAAACGGCAACAAGAAGTCTGAAACTCTTGCAAACGGTGTAGTTTCGACATATACCTACAACAAAGCAAACAGAATTACAAAGATTGAAAATAAATCAGGTAATAGTACCATATCCAGCTATGAATATTCCTATTATTTTGATGGTTCTGACGCTTGCAAAAAGCGCAATGAAGGTGGTATAATAGAAACTACAGAGTATGAGTATGACGGTCTGAAAAGACTGACTGAAGAATCGGTTAAGGTTGGAAACAAAACTTCCGATACTTATTCATATGAGTATGACGATTATGGAAACCGTTCCAAGATGACGGCAACAGGTACTGAAAATTATGAAACTGTTTACGAATATTCAGTAAACGGCAAGTACACAGCGCTGCTTCAGAAGGAAACAAAAACTGTTGAAGATGAGAATGCTCTCAAACTTCAGGACAATGTTAAGCAAACATTCTATACCTACGATTCCAACGGAAATCAGGTAAAAAAGGTTGCTGATGGCAAGACTGAGACTAACACTTATGACGGTTTGAATCAGCTTATTGGATTCACTGACGGTGAAACAACTGCAAGCTACAAGTATAATGTAAGCGGCTTGCGCTATGAAAAGACTGTTGATGGTCAGACAATAAATCATGTCTGGGACGGCAGCAAGCAGATCATTGCGGACGTTATCGACAATCAGTTCTACGAGGCGGACTGCTATATCCGTGGCACAAATCTTGTCGCTAAGTACAACTACAGAAACGGTGATAAGTCTGAATATACCTATTACACTCAGAACGCTCACGGTGATGTTGTAAATCTTACTGATAAAGATGGTAAGGTAACAAAGAAGTATACTTATGACGCTTTCGGCGTTGAGAAAAATATCGACAAAAACGATACCAATGCGTTCCGTTACTGCGGTGAATACTATGATACTGAAACGGGTACGATTTATCTTAGAGCAAGGTACTACAATCCGACAACAGGCAGATTTATCAGCCGTGACTCATTCGCCGGAAGAAAATCTGATCCGCTAAGTTTGAACCTCTATACCTATTGCAGAAACAATCCCTTAAGATATGTTGATCCTAGTGGGCATATAACAGTTAATTCTCAATGGGATTGGGCATATTGCGTTGCCAAAGGTGATATTAATTATGAATATGACGGTGGCAATGGTGAAATTTCTCAAAAGGCAAAAAATATTTTAACATATAGTAGAGCTTCTGCTGAAGATAAAGTAAAAATGAAAAAAGGCGCACCGGGATGCAAGCATGGTGAGTGTGGGATGTCAAAATGGAAGGCACCTGAAAAAAATATTGAACAATATAAAATTGATTTTATAGAGCCAGTTTATAACAATGCAAAAATGGCGGAAAAAAACACTAAAGTTCCTGCTGCAATTGTTGCAGCTCAAGCATGCTTGGAGTCGGATTATGGTCATAAAGTTCCATATGATCGTTTTTCAAGTGTTTGCAGTTATAATCTTTTTGGAATTAAAGGAGTAGGAACAGCTGGAAGTGTTAATTGTTTAACTGAAGAAGAAGATGAGAACGGTAATAGATACAGTATTTATGATGATTTTAGAGCTTATAACAGTTATGAAGAATCAATAATAGATCATTCTAAATTTTTAAGAGAAAATAGTAGATATGACTTTTTATTTGAACTTGAAATTACCGATTTAAATGGATGGGCACAAGGGTTACAATCAGCAGGATATGCTACAGCATCAGATTACGCAGATGAAGTAATGAGCGTTATTAATTATTGGGGGTTAGAATGAAAAAAATTAGCTTAGCTTTAATTTGCACTTCAGTAATATTTTTTACTCTATTATCTATTTATATGTTGAATAATAGTGGTAGTTTGAATAAGCCTTCAACTATGAACAAATTACCGAAAAAGAGTGAATCAGTTAATGCGGTTGATGAAACCTTATTTCAAATTGAAGAATTAACCGAACATGATGCAATTAAAGTATTAAGCGAATCTTTAAAAACATCTGGATTAACCTATAAAGTAATATTCGAAAAAGAATATAACGGCGAACCTTCTTATGAGATAGAAGCTTATTACGATACTGATTGTAATTTAATAAAAGGAAAATATGTGGTGCAAAAAATATCTCAAAATATAATAATACTTGATGAATATGAAAATACGAATAGTTTTATTGAATCAAATAATGAAGCTGTCCTATCTGAACATGACGCTATTACAATTTTAATCGACACTCTAAAAATAGAAGGATTGTCCTATACTATTATGGGTGAAGAAAAATATAACGGGCATGACGCATATTCTATAAAAGCTTATTATGATGAAGGAGATCATGTTACTACAAAAGGTTTTTATTTAGTGACAAAAGATTTACATGAGGTATATGAGACTAATATATTAGGAGAGGGTTATAACAAAATTTCATGATAATGTTATTTTGCGTTATTAGATATAGTCATCGTTTATAGCCATTATGTAGTATACAATATTTTAGATTCTTTAACCTCTGATAATATTCCATAAGGAATTATATGAACAACAAACCTAAGTTCGGTCAGTTCATATCCGAGAAAAGACAAAAGTTATCTATGGAAAGTCAAGAGCTTGCAAAAGCGCTTGGAATCTCAAACGCATATTTATCTCAGCTTGAGAAAGGCATTCGTACTCACCCAAGTGCTGAGCTTCTTGACAAAATGGCTAAAATTCTGTACTTGAATAAAGCAGAAAAAGAAACAATGTACGATCTGTATGCGGAGGCAAGCGGGCAGGTAAGTCCTGATATTGCAGAATATGTCGCTGAAAATAAAATTGTTCGGCAGGCAATCAGAGCAGCCCGTGACGCCAATGCAGCAGATGAAGATTGGAAACAATTCATAGAACAGCTTAAAAAATGAACAGTAATCTTGCGGAATGATCCGCAAAATTACTGCATATGATTTAGCTGTTCAGCTAAACAACAGAAGGTGATATTCATAAAAAGTGAAGGAAAGACAAAACGAATTACATCAGGTACGCTGTCCGCTCTGCGGCGGCAGATTATTTGATATTTTGATAAATGAAAATGAGGTAAATCAGCATTCCGCAGCCTGTATGGTTTTGATAAAATGCTGGAAATGCCGACAAGAAATAAAAATTATATATTCTGACTTAGTACAGACACCACGTATATGTGAAATGTAGAGTAGGAGTTTGACAAGCAGCTTTTAAAGCTATTGTCAACTTCTGCTCTTTTTTATTTTATTGACTCCGTTCGCTTTAAAAGCGGAACGGAGTTTTTTATGTCTTTTTGCAATTTATGGCAATGCATTATTGCCAAATATCCGTAGCCTTCGTTTGATTCTAAATTGAACGGGGGTGAGTAAATGAAGAAAAACACAGTACGTGTTTACGACACGATATTGAAAAAAATTGTGGAAGTTGAGGTGAGCGATGAAGTTCGTACACATTACAACAGAACACAGTGGAACATAGATGATAATGACGAGTCATTTTACAAACATGAGATACAGTTTTCTGCGCTGATCGGTGGACACAAAAATACGTTTGAAAATTTCAGGGAATTTATGACTGATTACGATGTTGAAGAAGAAACATATCGAAAAATGCTTATTGAAAAGCTTTACAGCAGTATTGATTTTTTGTCGGAATCTGAGCGTGATTTGATAATAATGCTGTTTTTTGAAAATAAAACAGAGCGTGAATGTGCTGAGTTTTATGGCGTAAATCAGAAAAATATCAATAAAAAGAAGGCTAAGATTTTGTGCAAACTTAACAAACTTTTAGAAAAATGAAAATTTAGGGGGTATCAAAACCTCGACTTCTTCCCCTATACAAGTGAAAGGAGAAATAAATCCTTTTTGGAAACTTGAAAATTGAATATACAGCATCGGGAATACGTTAATCCTGCGGGCGGTCTAAAAATCGTCAGCCACAGAAGCCATACGCTTGCGATAAATATGAAGCTTCGAGACTGAAATAGCTTTTCAGGGGCAATGAAACGCAGGAGGACAATGATACTTCTGTCCAGTCACAGCACCCCTTGGTCGGGGAATCAGGCAATGAGGGCGGCTTCGAGAGAACCTCGGAGGGATGAGATTTCCATGAGATCGGTAAGCTGCCGATCGTTCACGATGTTCCGCCATGACGGGTATTGAGAATAAATATCATGGAAAATCGTCTGAACAATCAGACGAAGGCAAAATGAGTTATTACTGCGGTTTGCGTTTGGCAAGCCGCAGTATTACATAAGCCGGTGCTCCGGCAGAGCGATTCTTTTTTAACTTTTATAGTGGATTTTTCATAAGGCTCGACCATAGAAAAAATACGTAATTTTAAAATATATAAAAATGGAAAGGAGAAATTTAAAATGGTTGTAAAACGTGGAGATATATTTTATGCCGATCTTGATCCGATAATAGGCTCGGAACAAGGTGGTATCAGACCTGTTCTTGTGGTACAGAATAACGCGGGAAATAAGTATAGTCCAACGCTCGTAGTACTGCCTATTTCGTCAGCAAAAAAGAATAATATGCCTACTCATATCCGTATCTGTGGTTCAAAAATGCTGCCCAAGGATTCAATTGTTCTTGCGGAGCAGATACGCACCATAGACCGTGAAAGACTGATGAGATATGTTGGTTCTGTTGGTTTGGAAGTTATGGAGAAAGTGGATAGGGCAGTAAAAATAAGCATAGGAGTTAAGGTTAATGACTAAGTTCGGACAAGCAGAATACATTGATTTTATGGCAAGAATATTTGCAGATAAGTTGGATAAAATTCTTGAAACAGATGAAAAGCAGAATTTTAACAGCAGAAATACGGAGGATATTTACAGAAAATTTCCGTCCTCAAAGGACGCAGCATAAAGGAGAGATTTAAGTGTTAGGATTTATTTTAGGAACAGTTTTCGGCGGTATTGTTGGAATGTTTATGATGTGCTTTTGCATAACAGCAGGACAAGCAGATAAATGTATGAATAGAACAGATTATAAGGATTAATTTTGTCAGGTTTGGTGATACCATTCTGATAAAAAATATGGTATCCTTGTTGGTGAAACGGAGGTGACAGAAATGCCGACAGTAACGGTGATACAACCTACAATAACAGAAGAAAAAATCAAAATGATTCGCTGTGCTGCATATTGCAGAGTGAGTTCTGACAGTGAAGATCAGCTTAACTCCTTCATGGCACAGCTTAAATATTATGAGAACTTCCTTGCTTACAGCAAAACAGAAACCCTTATAAATGTTTACGCAGACGAGGGTGTGACGGGAACTTGCGAGGATAAGAGAGAAGATTTTCAGCGTATGATGAACGACTGCCGCAAAGGTAAAATTGACAGAATTTACACCAAGTCAATAAGCCGTTTCGCCCGAAATACAAAGGATTGCCTTAAAAATATCCGTGAA
>CAMWXM010000147.1 GCA_947178195.1 uncultured Ruminococcus sp. | reverse complement strand
TTTTAGAGAGGACGCGTGGGCGCGTAGATGTGTATAAGACACATGTACCGGGCCCTACGCGCCTTTTCCGTATTTTTATTTGAAAAAATACTGAACAGGCTCTTAGCGCACTTTACTGCATCGATAAAAAATTTGTATAAAAGTAAAAGCAATCAATAAGTCAAAGGCTTGAAAAACAAGCATTATAAAAGAGAAATTATTTATGCGGACTCTCTGTCTTCAAACATTATCCTGAGATGATTAGAAACTACATCCCAGGTTTCGGGCTTGATAAAAAATTTTGTGTAAGTGAGTTTAAATCAACCATGCACAATGCCGTATCATTCCCGGTATAAAACTTTTGATGCCAAACCCCTGTATGTTTAACCTGTTCCAAAGATATATGTAAATTCTGCATTAAAACTGCCGATTGGATAACTGTATAGTCAAGTCCCGAATTAACAAGTGCGTTTTCCACCTGATTCTTTTGTTTGTGATAAGGCGTTTCCAATAAAAGAGAATGCAGCACGGAATGATAGAGTAATCCTCACCCGAAACGGCGTTACATCACTAATTTTTATATTTTTTGATTACCCGTCAACCACACATGATTTTCCAATGCTTTTTCGGGCTTGTCCTGAGCCATAACACCCGCCTATGCATGAGGTGAGTAAGGCTTCTCCAAAAACGAAATCCCTTCGTTTGTAAGACTCAGCTCCACCACCCTTGCGGCATCTTCAATATGATGCAGTTTAGTTGCTCCCTCAACGGGGATGTAACTTTTATAAGCAGCCATGCAAGAGCAACCTCTGTCATGATCACACCCTTGTTTTCCGCAATTTCCTGTACCTGACAAATGATGATCTCGTCCTGCTCCTTTGTCGCATCGTATTTGAATTTTGCGTAACTATCCTTGCGCAGCTGCTTTGAAGTTTCATTGGGATGTTTTGAGAGATTTCCGCTTGCAAGAGGACTGTATGGTGTCATCGCGATATTGTTCTCGTGACACAAAGCTGCCATTTCGCATTCCTCTTCACGGAAAATAAGATTGTAATGCTCCTGAAAAGAAACAAACTTCGCAAATCCCTCACGTTCCGCAAGTGCGTTAGCTTTGGCAAGTTGATATGCATAGCAGTTGGATATACCTATCTTGCGAATTTTTCCCGCTCTTATGACATTGTTAAGCCCTTCCATAATGTCGTAGAGCGGCGTGTTGTAATCCCACATATGCCAGATATACAAGTCGATATAATCCATACCAAGATTTTTAATACTTTGGTCAAGCATTCGGTTCATGGTAAAATACTTGTTCAAGAGATCAAAACCGAATATGATAAAGCCGATGTTTACAATGATTTTGTCAATATTATTTCCCTTATCCAAATAATCTGAAACTGATTTTCCGGCTTCTGCCATAGATTCTAAAAATGCATCCTGCTGTCCGCCCCATGGATTTGTCAGACTTTTTCCTCCGCTATGAATCCATGATTTTCCTTCAGATGATGCAAAACCGATAGAAATATTCTTTATTGCACCGCCATATCCTGCCATAGCATGACCCTTGAAATGAGACAGAACTAAGTATGAATCATAATGTGCAAATGCTGAGCCGACATAATTTTCTGTGAGAACATAACCACCCTCTACAGGCAGTGTCATAGAACCGTTTTCATCGAGAATCTGAAAATCAGCTATTTCTGTAAATCCGTGATCTTCTGCTACCTGATAATGCATTGCAGTTGATGAACGTGAACCGCCGTAAGCTGTATTGCATTCTACGATCGTGCCGTCAACATACTGTACCACATCCTGAATAAGTTCCGGACGAAGATAATTGCTTGCAGGAGGTTCACCTGTACTCAGCTTTACAGCAGTATTATCAGTCGGATTCCATTCAAGTGCAAGGTAAGTGTTCATCAGATTCTCTGATGTAATATCCTTGAAAATTCGCTATCAAGCTTGTCCTCATCGCAACCGCCGGAAGCTATCAGCATTACCAGATCATTCCTCGCCTGATCAATTTCCTTAAGCCGATTTTCGATACTGATAATTTCCTCCTGACCCTGACATTCCAGAACAGTTCCTATATTCGCTTTCAGAATCCTTGCAATATCATTGCGGCAGGAGTAATAATTATTTATCGCATGAATTATGGCTTTGTGAAGCTGTTCTTCCTTGATCGTAGGAGATTCCGGACAGTATTTTTTGCCATGTTCCAGACGGCTGATACACCGCCATACGATCTGCTTTTTGCCTCTTGCCGCCCATGTAGTTCTTCGATATGGAGTACCGCAATGTCCGCAGATAAGCAATTCCGTAAGTGCGTATTTACTGGAATATTTGCCTTGTTCTGTAACAGTCTTATCGCTGATTTTACGCTTACTGGAACGCCTTGCAAGCTCCTGCTGAACTCGATTAAAAGTATCTCTGTCGACTATCGGAGCATGGTGATCTGTTACCAGATACATTGGACGTTCTCCATGATTTTTTACTATTTTATGCGTTATGCAATCGACCGTAAAAGTCTTTTGGAGCAGTGCATCGCCCACATACTTTTCATTTTGCAGAATCCTTGAAATAGTGTTTGAACGCCATTCCACATCGCCGTATTTATTAGGTTTTCCTAAATTTTTCAGCGTGATAGCAATCTCCTTCATGGAGTAGCCGTCGAGGAATAATTTGAAGATCAGCCGCACCGTTTCCGCTTCATCAGGGACGATCTCAGGCTCGCCGTCATCACCCCTTTTGTAGCCAAGCAGATGCTTGTACTGGAATTGAACCTTGCCCTCACGATACGCTTTTTCTTTACCCCATGAAACATTTTTACTGATGGATTCCGATTCTGCCTGAGCAAACGAACCGTATAAAGCGATCATAAATTCAGAAGTCATGGTCAGGGTATTTATATTTTCTTTCTCGAAAATCACGCCGATTCCGAGGTCTTTAAGCTGCCTGACATACTCAAGGCAATCCACGGTATTTCGGGCAAATCTTGATATTGACTTGGTAATTACAAGGTCAATTTTCTTGCTTTTGCACATCCTTATCATGCGTTTGAACTCTGTACGATTTTTCGTTTGTGTTCCGCTGATTCCCTCATCTGCGAAAATGCCAACCAGCGACCACTCCTTTTTTCTGTTAATAAGATCGGTGTAGTAAGCGATCTGAACTTGGTAACTGCTCTGCTGTTCTTCTTGTTCTGTTGACACCCTGCAATAGGCTGCCACTCGTAATTGCTGATATTTATTGCGGTTTATCTCTGTCTGAGCCTTTGCAGGAATTATCGTTACATTCTGAGCTATGCTCATAATTTTCACCTGTCCTTTCAGTAATATTTTTAATATGTACTCCGTTGATAAATTCAACCTCTATGGTACAAAAATGGCTTATCCAAATTCGTGAAATACACGTTTTGAATAAGCCAATATCTAAGCTGTTTAATTGTTCTTTACTTTCAAGCAACCTACGTAGCTGCGCCGTTTTCTGTGGACTATCATCATAGGTGCAGCAATCATATTTCATCTCGGCAAGCTTGAAAATTTCAGATTTAATTCTGTCGAAATCTACCTGTGCAGAATCAGTCATTTGATTTATTTCATTTTGTTTTCTAATCACATCAGCGGTAGGGAAAAACTCGCTTATCTCGCCGCTGTTTTCAATCAAATTTGGATTCGCTATAACCGTATTCAGCGTAGTCAGAACTGCTCCGATTATCATCTGGTCAGTCAACTGATATTCCAATCTGTAACAGTCCGGATTTCTACAATCCCACTTTGCACTTCGACTATTACCGCCTATCCTTGAGAGTCTGTGACTACATTCGGAGCAGTATGTACGGTTTCTGATCTCCTGTAAATCTTCAGAAATAACGCACACAGAAGTTGCTTTTGACACTCTTTTTTCATTTGCCTGATTAAAAAACTTTTCGCTGATTATCTGCGGATATTTATCAGTACCAAGATACTTTTCATTCTCGATTATCCGCTTGACCATATTTTTATTCCACTGCTCAAAACCCTTGCTGTACTTTATATTTTCTGACTCCATCAGCTTTGCAATCTGCAATAAGCTGCTGCCGTTTAAGTATTCTTCAAAGATTCTTACAACCGCTTTGGACTCTTTAAAATCTACTGTAATTTTACCGTTTCTCATGCAGTATCCAAACGGTATAACTCTGTTTTTTGCCATTCTATCATCTCCTTTCAACCAACAAGGATAACACAAAATCTTCAAGATTTCCATATCCAAAGACAACAAAAATGCGCCATGTGTTTTGGTCACAAAGCGCATAATTTACTTATAAATTTTTGTTTAACCTTTTGAGAGTACAGCCTTTATTTGTTCTTCTGTCATACCGTATGCCTTCATCTTATTTATTATTTCAGTTTCTGCTTCAGCTTTACCTTCTGCTCTGCCTTTGGCTTCTCCAATTGAAATGCCCTCTGCTTTACCCTCAGACCTTGCGGTTGCCATATCGTTTTCATAGTCACGGACGGCTTTTTCACGCTGACGAATCTGCTCGCGCAGAACCGTATCGGCATTCAGCGCATATACAGCCTCGATACCCTTTTGAATCGCCGGATTTTCAGTTGTCGTTCTTACCATCTCCAACGCCTCCTCACTATCGGCTCTGATAAGCTCCATCCACTGCTGCTTGACGTCGCCCGAAATAATTTCTTTTGGCACTTTTGGCAGCTCAAAAACATAAATAGACAGCTTATCGGTAAATTTTTCGTATCGTGTATCCTCTAAAATCGAATACGATGAATGGTAATTTTCACAGTTTAAAAATTTAAATCCCAACACATTTACAGAAATCGTCTGCTCTAAATCTTCGTACTTCCCGCCGGATTCAAATTTTTCCGCATATAATTCCGCCCAATAATACAGGAGACGTTACGCAGAGAAACCATTTTTTCTAGCCTGCATTTCAATGTTGAACCTACGGTTTTTCATCTCAACATGAATATCGAGCCTGCTGAGCTTTCCTTCGGAAAAATCGGGAATAAGCTCCGGATTTAGTATTGTTATCTTGTCGCTGTCTGTAATTGGCAGATCCAGTATATCGCGCAGAAATGCCCTCAAAATGTCCGGGTTACGCACAAACAGCGCTTTAAACACCACATCATGCGACGCAGATATGATTTCACCCATCGGTATCACTGTCCCTTCCTTTATATATATTATACCATGCTTTTTATCGAATTTCAATATGTTCAGAATATTTTCTCTTTAAATTTCAAACCGCCCATAACATGAAATTCCAATTCATTTTGACTTGTAACTACAATTTTATTGATTAGAAATTCAAATGCAGATTCATCAAATTCACTTATTGGAGCATCTTGCTTTTCAAAGTAATCTATCAACATTTCTATCTGATCAAGCGTTTCGTCCTCATTGTCAAGATGTGTGATTTTCTTTAGCTCCGACTGCAGTTTATTTATTTTTGAATTAAGCTCTGCAGTTTGTTCAAGATACTTCGTATTCTCCAAGAATCCCTTAGTTTTAAGTCTTGCAAGTACATGAGTCTGCTCCCTAAGCTTGGCAATCTCTTTATGAATTTCCATCACGTTGGAATTGCTGCTGAACTGCCGTAATTTTAAATCCTGCAAGGATATTTGCAGAGGTACAAGTATCTGCTTATAATTAGATTGCAATTTATTGTTTAATCTTAGAAACGCTTCGACAATACTACTCTCCGTAAGCCGCTTACTATTACAGGAACCTGCCAGATTATCATGCTTTCTGCATACCCAGAACGCCTTGCTTCTGCATATTTTTCTCTTATATTTACTGCCGCATAC
Source organism: uncultured Ruminococcus sp. (assembly GCA_947178195.1). Taxonomy (GTDB): domain Bacteria; phylum Bacillota; class Clostridia; order Oscillospirales; family Ruminococcaceae; genus Porcipelethomonas. The sequence continues at coordinate 1,371 of CAMWXM010000147.1, read as the reverse complement.
AGCACATATGATCCTGCCTTTAAAAGCGTATTCTGACGTGATATTATTATGTTTTCTGCTTTCAATCAAAGCCTGAGTCTTTTCAAACACCTCCTTTGAAATTATTGCCTTATGAGTATTTTGAATATGATATTTATTCAGTTGTCCATTATTTTTCATCTTTTTAAACGGAAGATTATTTGTCGTAAATGTTTTTTGATAAACCGAATCGCCGATATATTTTTCGTTGGAAAGGATGTATGAGATCCCATAAAAGCTAAATTTTTCTTTATATTTAAAATATTTTTTACTGCATATTTCTGAAATTCGCTGATAGCCGTTTCCGCTCAAAAACATATTAAAAATTTCCCTTACTATTTCTGCCTGAGCCTCATTTATCATCAACCTTCCATCGCATAAATCGTAACCAAGCGGAGCTGAAAATGCTTTTATATTTCCTTTTTCAAAACGTTTTTGATAACTCCATTTTACATTATTTGATATCGAAGTTGATTCTTCCTGCGCCAGACCTCCTATTATGGTTATCATCATTTCATCGGGCATATTGGCAGTATCAATATTTTCTTTTTCAAAAAACACCGTGATTCCAAGAGATTTCAGCTCACGGATATTTTTAAGGCAATCCTTTGTGTTTCGAGCAAATCTACTAATTGACTTGGTGTAGATTCTGTCGATTTTACCCTTTCGGCAGTCGTTCATCATCCTTTGAAATTCGTCACGCTTGTCCTCACAAGTTCCCGTCACTCCCTCGTCTGCGTAAACATTTATAAGGGTTTCTGTTTTACTGTCGGCAAGGAAGTTCTCATAATATTTAAGCTGTGCCATGAAGGAATTAAGCTGATCTTTGCTGTCGGAACTCACTCGACAATATGCTGCACAGCGAATCATCGTACTTTTTTCTTCTGTTATCATTGGTTGTATCACCGTTACTGTCGGCATTTCTGCCACCTCCATTTTACCAACAAGGATACCACATTTCCTGTCAGAATGGTATCACCAAACCTGACAAAATTAATCCTTAAAATCGGTCTGATTCATACATCTGTCGGCTGTCCCTGCCACTATGCAAAGACTGGTTACAAACATTCCTACTGCACCACCGATTACCAAACCAATAAAAAATCCAATCATTTTATCCTCCTAAATAGCGTCCTTTGAGGACGGAAATTTTCTATAAATATCTTCTGTATTTCTGCCATTAAAATTCTGCTTTTCGTTTTCTTCAAGAACATTGCTGATTTTATCCGCAAATATTCTTGCCATAAAATCAATGTATTCAGCTTGTCCGAACTTAGTCATCAATTTTCACCCCGATACTTATTTTTACTGCCTTATCAACCTTTTCCATGATTTCCAAACCTACCGAACCTA
>CAMWXM010000146.1 GCA_947178195.1 uncultured Ruminococcus sp. | reverse complement strand
ATTATATATTTTATAAGTTTAGGAATCATAGGGCGTGTATCAGAAAAAATATATCTGCAAGCACTTTCTGTTTGTTTAAGTTTAATGCAAATTCATGGCTGTTTAACTTCAATTATAAAATTTATTTTGGTATGAAAATTTTTATTGCCATATTGGTTAAAAAGGTTACAAAGTATGATATTGCTAGTATATCCTCTCGTTTTCCCAGTGTAAAAAATTATTTTTTCATATTTCTACAAAGACTAATTAATTCATTTTCTAACACAGTCTTCAATTTACTGACATTTACGGATTCAAGGGTCTGCTTTCTCTTCCGTATATTGTCCTTAGAAAATAACTTTACTTCTGCACCTTGTATTTCATCGATCCAAACATGTCTTAGCTTCGGAATTGTAACTTCTTTATAAAATGCAATCTGCTCTACAGGATTTATTTGTAATATTTCTTTTAATCCGTTATCAAATGTAAGAAGTACATGGATGGCGAATTCTACTTTATCAATGGGTCTTACTGTAAATTCCTTTTCTATAAGTCTAACATGTATTAAATCCCATGCCATACCATTTATCGAATTTAATAAACCATTACTATTCTTTTGAACTCTTTTAAAAAATTTTTTGGTTTTGTTATCATGTTTAAAATAATAATAACAAACTTCTAATTCTCGTTCAGGAATAAACCCTAGCTTTTCGTTCACAAAATTAAACAACTCCATTATTTTATTCTGTGCCGATTTTTTAGAATTAAAAAATTCTATGCAAATTGCTTTGATCAAAAGTACATATATCAAATTATGCAGTCTAAAGAAATTTTCGTAATATTGTGCAAATCTTTCAGAAAACATAACTTTATACAAATCATCTACATCTAACTGAATGTCTTCTTCTTTCCTATCAAATTTACATATTCCATTTTGCACAAAATCAAAATAATTAAAAGATTTAAAAAGCATAAAACTTTTAATATTTTCGTAACAGTCAAATTTATTAATATCTTTTTTTTTAGCATTTTCTACTAAATACGGAATACAACTATAATTTACTTCTGGCAACTGCAAATATTCAATCAACGCCTTAATTTTATCATAATCTAAAATTTGATTATATTCTACAAAAATATTATTTAAATAGCTAACGGCCTGTGTATCAAGTTCTACACATACATCAATATAATAGTCTGATTTGCCCGTTCTAAGCATCTCTTCATATATTTTTCTATTGATTGCATAAAACCTATTTTCATATCCCACATTTATTATCGCAAAATTATTATCATAGTTAGTACATAGTGCCTCAGGTAACTTGATTCCTTCATTTTCAGAAAACACAACAAAAGTGCATTCTTTTAAATCATCGTAAAAATGCTGATAGCAAGCCAAATGCTCTGTTAAATTACTACATAAAAACATTTTATTAATTGCATTTATTACATTTTCAGGTATCTTCATTTATTCCTCCATAGTTTGGCGATATAATACTCATAAAAAACTAATGTTTCATATACATCAATCAATCTAATTGATTACCTGCCCAATAAATTGACACCCCATTTTTGAAATGTTACTCAGTTACACAGTAAAAGCCTTTTTTTGAGGATAAAGGCATAAAATACCATTACGTCTTTTTTACGTCCAAAAAATCTTGAAAAATAAGACTTTTAAAAGGACTAAAGCACAAAAAATCATTAACCATGCACCGATTTTTTCCTTAAATGCTCTTATTACATGGCGATAGCACTTTGTTTTTCATATCGCTAAAGAAAAAATAACAAATATGTTCTCTTACTATACAAACTTTAATTAATATAAGACATATCGCTTATTCTCTTTATAAATCTTTTCCCATCATTGTTTTCAAACATAAATGAAACTCCACCAGCAAGTCCAAATATTTCACTTGCGTTTATAGTTTCAACACTTAGCCCAAGAAACATTGTATTAAAGACACTTAACAAATCTCCATGAGAAACAATTATTATATTTTCATCATCACCTGTCATTACTTCATCAAAAAATGGTTTCAATCTGTTCCACTCATCCCTGCGGCTTTTCGCATCAGAAAACAATCTATCATCAATAGTTTTCTCTTGCATTTCAAGATTTTCACGAAGCCATTGAATTGATTTGCCACAACATCTGCCAAGATTTCTTTCTCGTAATTCTGTTCTTAAAAAGGGGATAAACCTAAATATTTACCAATATTTTCAGCCGCCTGTCTTGCACGTAGTAAATCAGATGAATACATTACAAACTTTTGTCAGACAGCTCTGCTTTTAACTTTTCTCCAATTCTATTTGCTTGTTTCACCCCTAGTTCTGATAATTCCCAATCCGTCTAAGAACCAACCATACCATTTGTATGGTGAACTGACTGTGTATGTTGAATAGTAATAATTGTTTTCATAAGAATCCTCCTTCGCAACTCCTACTATTTCATCACTCCAACTCAGCGTGTCTTTTACTTCTCCACAGTTTCAAACGACAAAGCTGCCATTGCTTACTGGTCTTCATATTGCATAGGAACATATGGGAGAATTCCCCAAGTTATCTCATCAGCATAATGCACCTCCGTGTGTATCATAGAGCGATAATCCGCAGCTGTTGCCTTAATACATGGAAATTCCCCACACTTTCTGCACTCTGCCAATTCCTTCTTCGATGCACACTCTTTCGCATTACACAGTTCATCTTTACAATAGCAATTTTCACTATAGCACCCTTCGCAACGCATACTCCAATCTGTTTGCCCCCACATTTTACTTAATTGTGTTTCCATAGTAGTCCGCATTTCTTCACTTATATGAATATAATGAACACACAAATCACAACGCTGACCACATTTGGAATATAACGCATTTTCCTTTGGAAAAAGTTTACGATTAGGCTTCTTTTTAATTAGTATTAGCTTTTTGACCTCTTCTAATTGCTCTAAAGTGTTTACATCAATAAACATCCATTTTCCATCATGATAAGTTTTTGAATTGTCATAGTAATCACGCACATATTTGGAAAATGTGCTTTTCTGAATTTCAAAACATTCACGCTCTTTTTTACCAAATATAATTAAAAAAGTAAATTTATCATCATGAATGTATATCGTGACAATAGTCTTTTGACCTTGTTTAAATTTTAATTCATCTTTACCATCTCCGATTTCGTCCAAACGGTATTTGCCACGCATAAATACCATTGTTTCATGGCTTATCTGTTCAAGAATAGTCATAAGATACCCCCATATCTTCTGGTATTTTCTGATTAAATCCCATTTCATCACTCCCACTCGACAAGGCTTAGAAATTATTATCTGCCTTATCTGTGTATTTGAATGATTCATATTATACAGTCTATATACCCTCTTGTTATCGCCGCTGATAACAGACATAGTTTCGCTCGGGATAATGCTGTATGATATTTAAGTATTATAACTATAGCGCTAAAGATTTATCAACTTGATGTAACAATGCTTCAATAGTAGAATGATTTATAATAATTTAAATGCAATAGGATCACATACCACCATATTGTTTTTCCAACTCAAAACACCAATCGCCTCGATCAAATATTCCGACTGCTTATATAATTTAAGTAATCCATATTGACTAACAGTTCTAATATTACCGATTAGGATAGGGATTTCTCCTTAAATTTCATTACATCTAACTGTGTATAGATTCCATAAATTATTACTTTCATAGGCAAAATCTTTAAAAATAGTTACTTTTAATGAATTCTTAATTCCAATCGTTCGACGGAATTCAAAGTTTTTAACATCATCTGCTAAGGAAATTACTGACTCAACGGGTGGATAAATTCTTTTAGCTGCAAATTTCCCAACTACAACACCAACTAAAGATCCCTCAAAATGTTTTTCCTTATTAATTTTTTTGTTGTTAATATATTCGTAATTATCTCCATGTAGCAAATCAATACATGGATATCGGCCATTCATTTTGTAATATGATATTAACATTTCAATTTTGGAATCAAACGTGATAGAAGAGACCACTGATTTTATATTTTCATGTTCTATATTTCCTTGGAACTCCATCTCAATTTCTGGTAATCCTAATTTGCTAAATATTTTATTTAGCCCTCCCTTAAATTTTCCGCCTATATTTTTTCCTTTTTTCGTTTGAATTTCAATCTGTGATATTACAGAAGTATATATTTGGCTTAGCAGCGCATCTAATTTTTCTTCATTGCCATAAATATATAGAGAATTAAATACATCTAAATCATTTTTCATTTTCATAGATGAGCTTAATCTCCTATCATTGTGTTGATATGTCAAGTTAAATTACAATACACGGAAAATTACTTAACCGCATATTTCCTTCTTGCAAACCACTTGAAATTATTCTTATTCCCACTCGATAGTAGCCGGCGGCTTGCTGGTTATATCGTAGACAACTCTATTTATGTTTTTTACCTCATTCACAATTCTCACGCTTGCCTTTTCCAATACCTCATAGGGTATTCTCGCAAAATCTGCCGTCATAAAGTCGGTAGTTGTAACTCCTCTTAATGCCAGCGTATAGTCATAAGTTCTTCCGTCCCCCATAACGCCCACCGAGCGCATATTTGTCAGCACTGCAAAATATTGGTTGATACTGCGGTCAAGCCCAGCATTAGCAATCTCCTCACGGAAAATATAGTCAGCGTCCTGAAGTATGCGCAGTTTCTCTCTTGTTATCTCGCCGATTATTCTTATAGCAAGTCCCGGACCGGGGAAAGGCTGGCGCCATACCAGATAATCGGCAAGTCCAAGCTCTGTGCCAAGCTTTCTTACCTCGTCCTTAAACAGCAGTCTGAGAGGCTCTATTATCTCCTTAAAATCAACGCAGTCGGGAAGTCCGCCTACATTGTGGTGGGATTTGATGACCGCCGCGTCGCCCAAGCCGCTTTCGATAACGTCAGGATAGATCGTGCCTTGAACAAGATAATCCACCTTGCCTATCTTCTTGGCTTCCTCCTCAAATACCCTTATAAACTCCTCGCCTATGGTCTTGCGCTTGGTTTCGGGGTCGGAAACGCCTTCCAGCTTGCCTATGAAGCGGTCGGAGGCGTCAACTCTTATGAAGTTCACATTCCAGTCCTTAAATGCCGCTTCCACCTCATCGCCCTCGTTTTTGCGCATAAAGCCGTGATCTACAAAAACGCAGGTAAGCTGATCTCCCACAGCCTTGGACAGGAGAGCGCAGGCTACCGAGCTGTCAACACCGCCCGACAGTGCCAGCAGCACCTTTCCCTTGCCTACCTTTTCACGGATCTGCGCTATGGCAGTTTTGGCGTAGTTCTCCATTGTCCAGTCGCCCTTGCAGCCGCAGACCTTGTACAGGAAGTTTCCGAGGATCTCCTTGCCCTGCTCCGTGTGGTTTACCTCGGGGTGGAACTGTACTCCGTAAAATTTCTTTTCATTGTTTGCTATTGCGGCATAAGGACATTTGTCGCTGTGTCCCGCCGCCGTAAAGCCCTCGGGAAGCTTTTCTATGTAGTCGTTGTGGCTCATCCACACTACCGACTTTTCACGAAGTCCCTCAAATATGGGGCAGTCTGTGTCAAAAATACAATCCGTTCTGCCAAACTCCGCTGCGGAATTTTCGTTTGCCTTGCCAATAACACCGTCAAGACCGTAAACCAAAAAATGTACTCCATAGCATATACCCAAAATAGGAACGCCTATCTCAAAAATTTCCTTGGGCATTCTGGGAGAGGTATCAAGATATACACTATTGGGGCCGCCCGTAAAGATAATGCCCTTGGGATTTTTCGCCTTGATTTCCGCCACGGGAGTTTTGTAGGAGATCACCTCGCAGTAAATATTGTGTTCTCTTACTCTTCTTGCGATCAGCTGGTTATACTGACCGCCAAAGTCAATGACAAGTACAAGCTCGTTATTCATTTTCGTTTCCTTCCTTTTGATGCTTTTGTATATTGTATCATAATTTCAAGGTTTTGGCAATGCAAAAATCGTATATTATCGAAAAACCACAATTTTCCAATATAAATCGGTAAAATCGTGGTTTTTGTTTGTTAAGGCAATCAGCCCGCATTCTTTTTGGAGGTTTTCTTTGCGGTAATTCCCTGTTTTTTGTTTTCGTGAATTCTTTCGGGCTGTGTGCCGTTTTTAACATTATCCGCAGTAACTATTACCTTTGTGATAGTTTCGTCGGTGGGGGCGTCAAACATGGTTTCCGAGAGAACCTCCTCAACAATGGAGCGAAGTCCTCTTGCGCCCGTCTTTCTCTCGACAGCCTTTTTGGCGATCTCCTTCAGCGCGTCGGGCTGGATTTCCAGCTCTATGCCGTCCAAGCCAAAAAGATAGGTGTACTGCTTTATCAAAGCATTTTTAGGCTCGGTAAGGATCTTTATCAGCGCTTCCTCGTCCAGCTCGTCCAACACGGTCATAATGGGAAGTCTGCCTACCAGCTCGGGGATAATTCCGTATCTTACAAGATCCTCGGGCGCTGCTTCGTGGAAAGCTTCGGTCAAGGTATGCTCCTTTTTGCTTTTCACATCAGCGCCAAATCCCAAAGCGGAAGAATGGATTCGGGAAATGATGTTCTTTTCGATTCCCTCAAATGCTCCGCCGCAGATAAAGAGAATGTTTCTTGTGTTTATCTGGATAAATTCCTGGTTGGGGTGTTTTCTGCCGCCCTGGGGAGGAACGTTGGACACTGTTCCCTCCACTATCTTGAGCAGTGCCTGCTGAACGCCCTCACCGCTTACATCTCTTGTGATGGAGGTGTTTTCGGAACGGCGGGAGATCTTGTCAATCTCATCGATATAGATAATTCCCTTTTCCGCCGCCTCAATATCAAATTCAGCCGCCTGTATAAGCCTTAACAGTACGTTTTCCACGTCCTCACCCACATATCCCGCTTGTGTAAGGGTAGTGGCATCTGCAATGGCAAAGGGGACGTTCAGAATTCTTGCCAAGGTCTGCGCCAGCATGGTTTTTCCCACGCCCGTAGGACCTAACAGCAAAACGTTGCTCTTCTGGAGTTCAATGTCCTTTTCCCTGTCGCCGCCCGATAAAATTCTCTTATAGTGGTTGTAGACCGCAACGGACAGAACCTTTTTCGCCTCGTCCTGACCGATTATATATTCGTCAAGTATGGCCTTGATCTCGGCAGGTCTTAAAAGATCGTCCTTTTTGAGAGTGTCTCCGTTTTTCCCTTTATCCTTTTTGTTTCTCTGCTCATGCTCGTAGTAGGGGATCTCGCCCTCCTCCAACAGCATATTAT
>CAMWXM010000145.1 GCA_947178195.1 uncultured Ruminococcus sp. | reverse complement strand
CTTTATAGGATTATCAATTCCTAAAGTTTTGAATTTTGGCTTTCTGTTAAGCACGATAGAAGCTCTTGACATTACATAACTAAAATAAAGAAAATCATTGCTAATCGTTTTATACCCATTTAATTTGAAATTACTTGAAACTGCTCCTGATCCTGTAAACAAGTCAATCACTGATAATACATTTGGAATTTCAGAAGTTATTACATTATTTATATTTTCTAATAACAGTTTTTTTCCTCCAATAAATCTCATAGCTTCTCCTGATTTTCATTCAAAAGTACATAATTATACATTTTTTATTATAACATAAAGCTGTTTATAAGTCAATCTTTTTTAAAACAAAAATATCTGAAATTTGAAACCTCCTCCATGCTTTTGCTAAAATCAATATTACAGTACATACAATTCTATAAACTGTGTAAATACGTCATCTCTAAGTTACATTTTCCATAAATAAAATCATACAGTCGTACTACAATTTAAGGATGACAGTACTTCTGTATGTTTTTTGTAGTATCACCAAAATTTTCACAAATCCTTTTTATATGTCTATAGCTTAATTTTAATATAAATATAATGAAAATCATAAAAATATAGCATGTTTGAATAATTATACAATTATTTTTGTTACATTTGGTAATAGCAATTCTAAGAAAGTTGTGATATACTTCTTGTCAAAGGAGGAAATCACGATGAATTATATAAAAGATTTATACTATGGAAACATATCGCCTGCAACTCAGAAATTTGTTAAAAGGTCAGAATACGCCAAACAGCTCAAATCAAATACTGACCTCAGAGATCAGCTTAAAGCATCTATTTCATCTGAAGATATAAAAATAGTTGATGAAATATGCGAGAATTACGGAAAATTAATGTCTATAAGTTCAGAGGATAACTATGCCTTAGGATTCAGAGACGGTGCAAAGTTAATACTTGATATACTTATAGGTGAAAACAAAAATTTGAAAATCATTCCGGAAAAAAATGCTTAAATGTGTAAAATTATTTTTAAGGCAATACCGCACAAAGATCGCCTGTCGGCTTTGACACACACCCTTCATTTCACAGTGCAACGACATAAATGTACAACCCACCCACATTGTAAAAATAAGCTTGCTGTGCAAAACAAAAAAAGCGTCAATAGCCCTTGATAAGAGTAGCAATTTACGATACCATAGAAGTGACGATGCAGCTCTAAGCAGCCTGCAAAGATTTAAGAGTCGTTGCAGGCTGTTTTTGTTTTCACTATTAAATCTGGTAAAGAAGGACTGATAAAATGAAAAAATTCAATTCTAAATAATGCAAAGAGATTATGGCAACTGTGTACAAGACTATTGAATTTGTGGTCAATGGTTTGATTGGGCAGGGACAATACATTCTTGCAGGTGCGCCGAAGGTCGGGAAATCATGGTTATCCCTTGATATCTGTTTAAGTATAGCAAAGAGAAAAGGTTCTCAGACAAGAAACAAACTGTGGTATTGCGCTGTATCTTTATCTTGAGGGCAGTTTTGAGCAAATTCAAAAACGCTTGTCTGCATTATCCAGATGTAATTCATTAAGACAGATGAAGTCAGTATATAAGCTTTGATTATAAGTCCGCAGTAAGCAAATATAATATCCGGCAAAGCATGAACAGCGACAGTGGAAGATATCACGATAATGTTCGTTGTGAGAGCATATGGGTGAGAATGAAATCTAAATTTTTCTATAACAGAAATAGAACATCTGAAAATTCACCATTATTGAGTTGAGATCTTTGATTTGGAGATACTTCATGAGTTATTGGTGTAATTGTAGAATTTGTTCTGATATCGGCGGTATTCCTCTTGCTGTTAAACGTCAGTGTTTCTTTGAACAACTTCTTGGTTCTTAATTTCTTATTTTTTCGAGTAATTTGTGTCAACTATTATTGACAACTTCAGTCTAAAGTGGATTTTTAGGAAGTACATGTAGAAACTCGTCAAATTTAGCAAACATCAAATTCGTATATTTATGTTTATTCCCCATTAGGTATACATTACCGTTAACGTTATTACCATAAAACTTATTGATAAAAGTCGTGCGATTTGTTTTAGGGTTATTCCTCAAAAAATCTGAAAATAGTTCAGGGGCTGTTAGTTCCACCATTGATGAATGTTCCCAATATTGATTATCAGAATTCAATTCTGACTGAGGAATCAGTATAGCAATATTTACAGCCTGAGGATACGCATAAAAATCCTCAATCCTTTTAGATAAATATGCAACAGCGTTAATTCCCAACGATTTGGATACCTGCATAATAAGCTGTGAAATAATATATTCAGACTTAAAACAACGGTTTTCTTCACCTATAGTAAAAGATGATGCAATAATCAGCGGAAATATTTCTATGGCATAATTAAATGTTTTTTCTTCTTCAATCGTTTCAATATAACTAGATTTTCCGTTAATTAAGTGCTGTTGAAAGCATAAATTTAAAACCTTTATTGAGCTAGGCAAACTGTATTCTGACACTTGAAAACTTTCGGGTTTTGGCATACCTAATTCAAGCCAAGTTCCAAATGATGTTGTAGACAAATACAGACAAGGCACTCCCGGTATACTAAACCGCTGTGTTGAAATTATTCCCCTTTTATTAAATGGAATGTGGAACATTTCTTTAGCAGTTAATTTATTTGAAGATACCCTTGCTCTATAAAAACTAAGTTCATAACGCATCATTTCGTCGTAATGATCACTGTTTACGTCCTTATGAACTGATGGGCGAATACTTTTTGGAGCAAGTCCTCGAAAGGCATAACTTTCATCTAATGATGACACAACAAAAGGAGAATTTTTAGTATACTGTTTTAAAATCTCCTTGATCTTTTCTTGAGCACCAATAACATCAGCATTATAATAATGCTTTATGCACTCAATGATTTTGTCGCAATTGATACTAACATTACTTTTGATTAATTCTTTAATACATGTCTTTGTTTTAATAAAATCATTATAGTTGTTAAGCACTTCATATAATTTGCCATAATAATCACTATCCTTAGATAGATATATAGGTAAAGAAAACCCATTAAGTTCAATATTAATATTTTTCATATTTTATCGTCCTCCAAATATTTTCCTTGATTCGTTATAACATTTCTTGAATATAGCCTAAAATGAGTTTGTAAAAGATTCACTTTTGACTTAATCACTATCATCACTAAACTCTACTTCATAGTCAGATTGTTAAAAATCTGCATTACAGCGCATACACCTTCACAAACTGTGTAAATACGTCGTTTGCGAGTAATACTGTCAATAAAGCAGAGCATACAGCTGTACTACAATTTAGGTAAAGTAGTACGGCTGTACGTTTTTAGTAATACTATCAGAAGTCTTACAAAGCCTTGATAAAACTGGACAAAACGAAGTTTGTAATACTGTAATACAAATTTTTAGGAAAGATATTCCTTCAGTTTTTTCAAAGACACCTTAACTCCCTTTTCCACCGTAGCTGCGCCAATGCAGAATTCCTCTCCGATTTGTGCAAAGGTCTTCGGTTCACAGCCAATTCCGAAGTACATTCGGATATACTCAGCTTGTCGAGGACTAAGTATTTCATCAAGTTTGTCTATCAACTCTTCAGTGATTTGTTTCTGTTCATTTTCAATCATAATTTCTTCTGGATTCAAATCATCAAACAGCAATTTTTTCTCAAGTTTTCTATCACAAACAAAATCATCGCTATCAAGCATTGAGCGGTACTCGTCAATGCTTGTTTTTCTTTTTTGGCTTAAAATCAATAGTTCTGCCGCTTTGTTTATAGAAATATTCATCAAATTGCATATTAAAGAAATCTGTTCATTCGTTGAACGTTCTACGTTTTCAGCACAGATTTTTCTTACCTTGCCAAGCTGCTTGTTAAGATGCTCAGAAATGCTGACAGCATCAAGAAGAAATCGGATTTCCTCAAGCATTTTCAATCTGACGCCGCTGTAGGCATAGTTCCAGAATGATATGCCTTTGCTCTCATCAAAATTTTTATGCTGCTCGATTAGCGAGACATATCCGGCTTTCTTCAAATCCTCAAATGCTTCAAACGGCAGACCATATGTCTTTGAAAGCGATGATGCAATCCTGTATATATTATCATAATTTTCATTAATAAGCTGTTCATTTTTATTCTTTATCATTTACTCCTCCGATATTTAAAGTGATGTACAATGTATCCTTATCAAATAATTGTTCTAAAGTTTTGTAAGTTATAAGATTACCGTTTTCATCACACTTTCCACGTATAGCCATATCTCGCATAGTTTCAAGATAATGCAGAATTTTATCATATTCCTCATCTGAAATATTCCCACGAAATTTCTGTTGATAATACTTATTCCTCGCCTTGTTGTAAGTCTGGACAATAGGGTTGTTTTCAGCTTTTTCCTTGTGCTTATTTTTTGCTCCAATCTGACGGCAGGTTCTGTTCGGATTTTCAGGAGATTTCTCATTACAGTAAAATGTTTTGTAGCTATCGGTTGAGAGAAAAAAACGTCCGCAGTTGTGACAACGGAACGGTGCATTTCCACTTTGTATAGCTTTGAAAAAATCATATTGGATAACGCTGTGTGCATTATGAAATTCGCAGGTCTCCGTCATGATCAGCTTACTTTTATCGTCCGGATTGATCATTCCCGAAACGCCAATATTAACGTCCATAGTTGAATTAATATCAGCTTTTTCATAATAAGGAACAATTGCTCTCAAATACTGTGAAAGTGTAGAATACTCGTTGAACGCCCACCATGCAGCAGTATAACTGTCTTCATCACGCTTTCTGACATGTGAAAAATACACATCCGAAACTTCAGAAATGCAGCAAGACATAATGTAAAGTCCAATCCCATAACCGGAAAACAGCTTTTTATACTTCATATATTCAGCATATTCTTCGGAAGCAACATCATACAGCCTGCTATAGAAATCTAAATTTTTCATTTTTTCGGCACGCTGTCTTTCTTTAACCAGATCAATATCCGTGTAACAATATGGCGGTAGCGTAACGGCAATACTTTCAATTTCTAAAATGAAATTTACAAAATCTGTCATGGTTTGCTCATTTTTTATCGCCATACCATTATCTGCAAATCCTGCAAAAGAAACTGTTAAATCGAAAATTTTTTCCATGTCCTCAATTTTAAGATTTAGAAGAGCCGTAGTAATTTCGCCTACCTTAAGATTGCATTTTGTTGTGAAAATTCTATCTTTGTGAACAAAAAAGTAGAACCCAAAAAAGCTATCAGCAGGTTTATCGTAATTTGGGTTATTTGGAATTGCATTATTCATTTTATTTTTCCTTTGTAACGAATTGAATTTTACTTCTAAATTAATTATACCATACCTGTCAAGCTTAATTTTGTAATGAATGGAATTTTTGTTTGTAATGCGATTTGATAAATTACAAAAAATTCTCCCAATAAATATGTGGGAGCGGTAAAAACAGATTGGAGTGTGATATGAATGGCAGAAGAAAAAATTGAAGATGCGATTGATAAATCGCTCTACGATTCACCCTATGTGGTAAAAAATAACTGTCTCTACGAGATGGTAAATGTTAAGGATCAGGTTATTCTGGTAAAACTTGCGGACTTCGTACCTGTGCTTGTTGCCGAAATAACTCGTGACGACGGTACAGAGCAGACCAAACAATTCAAGGTATCTGCAATACACAAATCAGGAATTACTTTACCGGAGGTAACTGTTTCAGCAGAGGAAATGCAATCGATGAAATGGCTGCTGAACCGCTGGGGAGCATATGGAACTACGCAGCCAAAACAAAATGTTCTCAGCAAAATTTGTCATGCGATACTGAGTACCAAAACGGTAGTCGAGTTCAGAACTGTGTACTTGCAGACAGGCTGGAAGAAAATCAACGGAGAGTATGTGTTCCTTATGCCGAATGCTCAACGACAAATCAGCGTTGAGTTACAAGGTAAACTGAAAAATTATTCTTTGAGCAATAAGTGTTCGCAGGATGACTTGATTTACTTGTCTGCTATGCTTGAAAACAGCTTTGCTGCGCAGAACATTATGCTGCCACTGTTGTCAATAGCATTTCTGTGTCCGTTGAATCACTTCTTGAAAATTGCAGAGTATGAACCAAAATTTGTAATTGCTCTGATTGGTAAGACGGGTTCAAGAAAGTCAACGCTTGCAGCGTTGTTCCTTTCGTTCTTCGGAAAATTTTTAGCAAGCGATTTGCCGATGTCCTTTCACGACACAGCTAATAGCATCCTAAGTAATATTTATTATCTTAAAGACGTGCTGACCTGCATCGATGACTTCCACCCAAGTGGAATGTTTCACGAACAGGAGATGAAAAGTATTGCTCAGAATATTTCAAGATACTATGGCGATAGAATTGGTCGTGCAAGGCTTAACAGCAAAGCCAAATTACAATCAAGCCGTCCGCCGACAGGCAATGCAATCATCACAGCAGAGTATATTCCTGAGATTTCTGTTTCTGGCGCGGCAAGATATTTTAATATCGAACTTAATGAAAATGATGTTCAGCTTGATGAACTGTCGGAGTATCAGCAGCTTGCAAACAATGGTACACTTTGTGGAATCATGCGGTTGTATATTGATTGGATAAAAGATGTATACCTTGTTGATGAAAATTCATTTGTAAAAATGCTTGAAGATATGTTTTTGAAGTATCGTTCTGATTTTATCAATGCACTATGCAGATCAAAAATAAAATTTCATAACCGAACTCCCGATATGCTTGCACATCTGAAAATCGGATTTTCATTTCTGCTTATGTTCTTAAATATGAATGAGCAGATAACAAAATCAGAGCTTGATAAGTTTGAAAAAGTATTTGATGAAATAATTCTGAAAGCTATTTCATCTAACGCAGAAATCATTGCACTTGAAAATCCTACGACAAAGTTCTGTGAAAAGCTGCGCAGTCTGATTGACAGCGGTCGATGCTATGTTGAAATAAGAGGTGCAGAGAGTAGTCCTCGTAAGAAAAATTGCTTGGGATTGCAGGATGATGATTACTACTATCTTTTTGCGGACGCTGCACATTCTGAGGTGCGAAAGCTGTGTGCAGAACAGGGTGAGCATTTTACAATCAGCAAGAATGAATTGCTCCGGCAGCTTCGTAAAGATGGTACTCTCATTTCAAGAACAAGCAGAAATACAATTTCCATTCGTGATAATTCAAATACGGTGATTAATGTAATCATGCTGGATAAAAGGAAATTCTATTCAGAGCGTTGAGCGAACGTCAGCCGATTTGTGCCCTCCTATTTTTAGTCGAGTAAGTTATC
>CAMWXM010000144.1 GCA_947178195.1 uncultured Ruminococcus sp. | reverse complement strand
GGACTGTCGTTAGTGCGGCAGTCCTCGTTTTATATCAATTCTGGTTGAGTATTGAATATGTAAAAAATTATAGGGTAAATTATTTTGTAAAATTATACTTTGTTTCATATTAATAAAAAAGGAGAATATAAGAAATGAGTGTAGAAATATTATGTAAAAATGACTTAGTATTAGGAAATGGAATCGAAAAGACAGAGGAAGAAATAGCGGAAGAGCAAGATGAAATTTCAAGTCCAATTCTAAAAAAATATTATGAAATAAAAATTAAAAATGAAGAAGAAAAAAAGAAAAAAGAGGAAGATGATGATTTTTGGGCTAGAGCTTTAAAAGAAGCTAATTGTTTATGACTTTAATAAAAAGCACAGTTGCTAATAAAGAGGATGGGGCTGTTGCAATGCAACAACTCCATTTTGTTATAATATTTTACTCTGCAAATATCCACATTCCGAAAAGCGGTAGTATAATAGATATAGAGTACTATCGTAAAGGACGTGGGTAGAGGTGATCACCAAAAAAGACCTACAGTATCGCTTTTGGACGAGAGAGAATGCAATTCATCATGTATCCTGACCGCTTCCTCTCCGCAGCTCATACACTCACGTTCAATGGTTGTCATCGGAACATCTTTGCAGAAGTCTGAGATGACTTTTGCCGCCTGATTGACTGTCTGTTCATCTATGTTTTCCATTTTGCTAAGGCACTCGCTGAAAATCATTCCGTATATCAGCTTTGCATTGTCGCTGATGTCCTCACGACACATTTGGGGTCTGTAACAACATAGCTGCTGTGCATTTGCATTAGATTTGGCTTTACAAAAAACCTTGTCTTGCCTGAACCCGAACCGCCCACCACCAGTATATTCTTGTTTCGGGCATATTTGGGATTAGGCACTCTGCTGTTCATAGTCAGACTTTCGGTTTTGGTAAGGATAATGTTGTTTGACGGATTATCCATATCAACATAAGGCTCTATATCCTTTGCCGTTCCCCACCTTGCCGAACCGTATTCCTCTTTGTCACGGTAGTTCTTCTTGTTTTTCTTCTTGATGTTAAGATAAATTTTGACTGCCGCTGCTGTAATAAGCCCTGCCACCATATCAGGCATGGCAAAACTTGGGATATCTCACTTCCTTTCTATCATATATCAGGTTGTTTATTTACCTTTCAGAATATCGTGAAGTTTGGGAGCAAGCATAACAATTTCCTCCCTTATCCTATCGGCAATCACTACAGGCTGCTTATATTTGCGGACTATATCGCTCACAGTTATTTCCGAAAGTTTTTTCTGTGCGTGTTCCAGTCCCAACGGTAGATGTTCCGTCATTATCATGGAGAAACACAGCTTTGCTATACTGCGTGAACAGAAGCTTCCGTCAGCCCTTCGGGGCAGAATGCTTGTATGTATATGAAATCTTGACCATACATATTCTTTTTTTACGGGGTCCCTGTACAAGTGTATCTCATCAAAATGACCGTCTGTATCAATAACATTATCTGCACCGAAAAATTCACAAGCTATCTCATGTACCCGCTTAGCCCATTTTTCATATTGACTTACGGACAAGCCGGCAGGAGCAGCCGTTTCAAGTCCTAAACAGGTTACCGTGTCCTTTTTCATGCCTGTTTTTGTCCTCGTCATGGTTTTGCTCGCATTCTTTCCTTTCTTTATAACATAGGTTTCCGTGTGGGACATCTGCTCGGCATAGGCAACAGCCTTGTCGTAAATCATACATCGTTCCTCATAACTTCGATTACATATTGAAAAATTGAGATGCGTCTTCGATTTGTCAATATGAAAATTCTGCGGATTCTTAATTTTCATCCGCTCATCTTTTTCATTATGCCGAAAATGCGCCTTTACTTCCGACGCACTTTTATATTTATCTGACCAGTTCATGCTTGCCATGAATGCTCACTCCTTCTGTCATGTTTATGCTTATATGATTGACTCATGCTTGTTATGTTTAACCGTCTCCTCTCTGTAGTCAGTAGATGTTGTCGCAGATAACGTCTTGCACCTAATACCTTATTACGCCGGAGGCTCCATAAGGTAGGTGCCAAAGAGGGGATCATATACTATTGCAGCCGAGGTCTGGACAAATCTTGTTCAACCCAATTCTTCTATGACAATCGGCTTTACCGGAACAAAAGAATCGGGTGTCGAGGCTGTTCTTAGCAATTTCAGACTTACTCAAGTCGTTATCGGCGAGAGCAATGGAACAGCTACGCCTGTAGATCCACCCGTTGATGATGAAAAAATTGAAATTACCGCTAATGCGGCATATGATGAAGAGAATGGGAATATAAATGTATCTTGGAATACCAATAAGCAGGAAGGCACATTTGATATTCTTATGTCTACTGACGGCGAGAATTTTGCTTCTGTCGGTACTGTTACAGGTGTGTCCGAATATGTTTATACTCCCGAAAGTGACTTTGAAACGCTGTATTTTAAGGTTGTTCAGACTGTGGACGAGCAGTCTGTCGAGAGTAATATCGTATCTGTTACAAACACCTATCTTTCAGAAGATATTATTATATCTGCAAATGGTGTTTATGACGCAGAAAGCGGAGATATAACTATATCTTGGGAACAAATACCGACAATGGTTCTTTTAAGATTTTTGTGTCAAATGACGGCGAGAATTTTACATCTGTCGGTACTGTTACAGGTGCGTCAGAATATGTTTACACTCCCAAAAATGACTTTGAAACACTGTATTTTAAGGTTGTTCAGACAGTGGGCGAGCAGTCCGAGGAGAGCAATGTTGTAATTATTACAAAGGATTCCGAGGCAATTGTTATTACAGCAGAAGCATATATTGATGAGGAAAGTGACGGAGTAAAGATTGAATGGACAACATCCAATCCTAACGGTTCATTTGAGATATTTATGTCCGAGGACAATGAGAATTTCACTTCTGTAGGCATTGCAGAAAATGCCAACGAGTTTGTATATTCTCCCGAGAAGTCTTTCCTTACCCTTTATTTCAAGGTTAAGCAGACTGTTGGTAAGAAATCAGCCGAAAGCAATGTTGACCGTGTTATTGACTGGAATAACGATATTGATTCCGACGAGGACGGAATATCCGATCTTGACGAAATATACACATTCTTTACTGACCCTGCAAATCCCGATACGGACGGCTACGGTCTGCCCGATGGCTATGAAATGTTTACTCTCGACACCAATCCTCTTTCTGCCGATACTGACGGAAACGGTATTGCCGATGGCAATGAGGATATTGACGGTGACGGGCTTACCAATCTGACGGAATATGAACTTGGAACATCTCCCCGTGATAAGGACAGTGATGAGGACGGATTGACTGATGGTGACGAGGTGCATATTTACGGCACAAACCCGCTTAAATTCGACACTGACGGAGATAATGTTTCCGACGGCGATGAGATAGCTCTTGGTCTTGACCCCAACAATGCTGCAACAAACGGCATTCCCGATAATGAGCGGACATTTGCACAGACTATCCCTGCGGACGACTGGCTTTTCTATAACATCAATACTGAGAATAACCCCTTTGAGTTTTCGATTGAAATAACAGCTGCGGGTGTGGCTATTAACAATATAGAGGCTTGTTTCAGCGGATATTCCTATTCTATGCGAAATGACGCTATTCTTGGGAACATTCCCGAATTTTCCTATAATGAAAACCTGAAAATTGATGATATAAAAATTAATTTTGACCTTGACAAAAATGTTATAAACAGTTATAATGATAAGTATAAGGATATTTCCGAGGAGCTTTCGGGGATAAAGCGTTTTAATGTATTCAGATATTTTGAGGACACTAATATGCTTCTGCCTATTGAAACATTCCATGACGAGGCGGCAGGGCGTGTTTATGCCCACACGACCGAAACAGGCACATACTGCCTTATCGACATGGCGGCTTGGCTTGATTCGTTGGGATTTGCAGAGTATACCGCAAGGGCTGAAAGGTCTGTTATGACCTATTCGGCTGAAAAGTCGGCAGGCAATGATATTGATATAATCTTTATTCTTCATTCAACGACCGTTTATGCGGACTTTATCAAGGATGAACTTACCAATTTTATTGACAGTGCATACTCGCATGCGAACAGTGTGCATATGTATTTTGTATCTAACGGTGGTGACGTGTTTATGATAAACGGCAGGGAATATGCCGAAACTGCGGAGGAATGCAAGACCATTCTCGGGCGGTTCAAGGGTTCTGCTGCTTCTGCAAATGTAAACAAGGGCTTTGCTGCGGCAAGAAATTTGGAATTGAGGGACGGTTCACAGCAGCATATGTTTATGCTTGACGGCTGCTCCGAGCCTACTTGCGGTAGTGCAAACGGAAACCTTAATGCTATTCTTGAAAACGGCGTTAATTTTGGAATCGTGTGCAATATTGCAAACAGCAATACTATGAATTACAAACTCCTTGCCAATTATAACGTGAGGGAAAACATAATTTTATTCAAGGATTTTATGCTTGACCAGATAGATTTTACAGATATAACCGAGGACGAGGATTATGTAATCACCGCCAATGGTCTTGTTCCTATACCAGAGGACTTTGGAGATATTTCTATGGACAGCGAGAAAGATTACGATAATGACGGTTTGCTTGATGTACAGGAAATTTATTTTGACGTTACAGATAAAAACGGCAATACTCTTATTACCGTAAATGATGATGGAAGTGTTGTTCTGCCCAATTTCAATGAGTGTGTTGAAGCAGGCGGCACATATGTTGAAAGCGGACTGAAAAGGTTTTATGATGAGGCAGATAATGATATTATGGAATTCCTTGATATAATTAAGGTTCTGCCTCTGATCTCCGATCCCACAAGCGAGGACGGCGACAGAGATGGGATTTTAGATAATGACGAGCATGGTGTAATTGATGATATGCGGTTTGCTATGCGCAGTAATGAATCTTTATATACAAATCATATTGTAAATCTGCAAATTCCTGAAAAAAAAGCAACTATAGATTCAGCAAGTCGCATTTCCGATGTAGAAGATGATACTGAAGAATTTAATAATCCCAGTTTGCTTGAAGAAGATAAGTTCTTTAACACAAACTTTAAGGATATTATTTTTGTAAAAAAGGAAACAGAGGTAACTGTGGACAGTGAAGAACCATCAGAAAATGAAATGATTCTTGACAATGCATATCCCCTTGCAAGACAGTTTAATTTGGAATATGCATTTGAAAATTCAGATGACGCAGCATATGGCATAATAGGTGACAAAAACGAATCGTATTATATAGAAGCCTACACTTGTATGGAGGATGGCAAAAGAGTAAATTATTTATCAATTAACTCGAATATAAGATTTTCTTCCAGAAAAATTACTGCTGGAGATGGTGATGTTTTGGTAGATGAAATTCTTACTGAGATTTATAACCAATGGGGTTTTAAGGGAGAAACTATGGAAACTATGGTAAGTACAAACACTTATGATTTTAGCAAGGGGATGGAGATAAATGTTTCGCTTACTTTTAATAGAATAAAGAAAAATACAGGCGATAAAACCAAAAGTATATATTATGATTGTCAAAAGAATGGTGAAACACTAAGTGAGGACTATGAATGCGGTAAATATGCTTGTTTTTGGTTTAATGATGGCACAGATCAAAGTGACAATAACACGGATACAATGCCACCTGAAAATAAAATAAACAATGATACAGGAAGGGCTTGTACAGACATTCAAATGGACGGTATAAGTTATGTGTATTTGTATAAATATGATCAAGAAAAAGAAGCAAACAGTAAAAGCGTAATATTAAATATAGCTGTGCATGAATTTGGACACACACTTGGACTTATGGATGTTTACGGGAGTGACAATATGCTTAATTATTACATGGAACCAATAAGCCATCTAAACGATATAGATGAAATATACTTTAAATATGGTGAACCTACTTGGGAAAATAGTGAATCTGGACCTAAACTTACAGGATTTGAAACAAAAATATTTAGAACTTCCAAAGCAGGCGAAATGATGCACCGCCATGGAAAGGTTAGTGTAAATGATATTGAAATGGCATTGTATGCGTGCAAGAATAGAAAAGAGCAGTATTATGTACCTAAAGGAAGAACATGCAATTTATCCGGGGAAACAAATGAAGAATTTGAATTATCAAATGCTATAAGACAAAAATACTTTTATATTAGCACTAAATATAACAGCAACGATTTTGAAACCAAAGAGAAAAAAATTTATTGGTTTTCAAAAGGCGAGTATAAACCTTTCGATGATACTAAAGAAACAAAATTAAAAATAATGGCAGAGTGGGGAGATGATTTTGATGATGATTACTATGCCCATGTATTAAAACTATATAAGAACGAAAATAATTACATTTATCAATACTATGGTTTCAAACGTTGGTATGATAAATGATCCAAATAAAAAAGACCTGCAAATAAAAGTCAAGCCTTCAAAGGGAAAGTTCACAAAAAATTAACAGGGAGAAAAATAGGCATACCAACAAGACCGCACCAAAGGTAAAATTTTTTGAAGCAGTCAAAAATTATCCTGTAAAAAAATTATTGGGACTCTACGAAACGTTGTTCAGAACTTCATTAACTCTGGCGTAGTAAATACGCAGGAATTTGGCAGCAGCGGCAACCATGTAAACTTTGTATGGCTTGCCTTCGGAACGTTTCTTGTCAAGAAATTGATAAACAGCGTTGTTTTCGGGCTGTTTCTTAATAATAACGTCAACGACCTGAAACAAAGTCTTACGCAATGACGGAGAACCACGTTTGGAAATACTACTTGATTTAATGTCAAGGATTCCCGACTGATAGGGAGGAGCGTCAAGACCTGCAAAGGCAGTGATAGCCTTGCGGTTATGAAAACGTCTTGTATCGCCTATCTCAGCCATAAGCTGAGAGCCGAGGACAGTGCCAACACCGTAAAATTCCATAATGGTATTGTATTCCGGAAGCTGTGATGAAAGCCTGTTCATTTCGTTTCTAATGGCAGCAAGAGTTTCAAGATTAGAATTAAGCTGACCCACTGATTGTTCAACTAAAAGCTTAACGCTGTCGCTTGCAGGCAGAGTGCTGACTTGTTTTCTTGCGTATGCATGAATTTCCTCGGCTTTGGAATTGCTGTAATTGTAATGATTTTTCCTGCACCAGCTCTCATATTTGGTTTTAAAGGCTGATAAGGTAAGACTTGAAACGCAGTCAACATGATAAAACTTTGATACGAAATCAGCCCATTTTTCGTGTCCGTCGGATTTTCTTTGAGGTGATGAAAACAATGAATTGGCATTAGGGAAAACAGAATCAA
>CAMWXM010000143.1 GCA_947178195.1 uncultured Ruminococcus sp. | reverse complement strand
CTAATATATATATCCACGAAGGGATTAGCGTCTTTATTCTCTAATGCTTCTGAAACATATACCTCTATTTTGCGGGATATGTAATTTCCTGTGGGAGCAGTTGCGGTTATGAAGATTGTATAAACACCTGGCTTTTCGGGTGCGAAAACAAACGTGTTTTCATTTACCTCAACATTCTCTCCGTTTATTGTGGCTGTTACGGTTATGTTTTCGATGCCCTCAAATGCGCTGACACCGATAACCGATACATCACCTACACGCATATCGGGATTAATTCCGGTTATATTGATAGCAGGCTTGTTTTCAGTGGCAATTATAACAGTGTTAACGATTTGACCGTTTCCTGCTGCGTCGAATGCAGAGATTTCTATCTCGTAACAACCTACCTCATTGGGTACAAATGTCACTGCACCATCAATATAAGGTGTGTCCTTACCATTTATCGTTACCTTTACAAATACCTCACCGCTGTCATCTGTAACGCTGAATTCAATTCTTGCCTCTTCTCCCACAGCCACTGCAGTAGGATTGGAAATCATCGTAATTTCGGGAGCAGTAACATCGCTTGATGCTTCAAAAACCAACACTGTTTTTGAGTACGACCATGTGGCACCGTTGGAATCGGTTGCAGACATAATTATTTGATTTTCGCCCAATGTGTCAAATGTATATTCAGCTAATTTGTTGACAAACACCAATTCTGTTCCGTTGATAGATACGGAAAAGTCAATACTGTCGTCCAAATTTTCCGTACTGATTGTCATATACTGACCAAGAGGCAGAGTATCGGGTATTTGGCTAACATACAGCTCAAGTATTGAGGCAATATATGAAGTTTTTACTGTTATGTTTTGGGTCAGAACGGTTTGATTTCCTGCTTCGTCGGATAAAGTTATTTCAAAGGCGCATACTCCCTCCTTGTCGGGAATATAGCTTATCGTATTATCCTTCACCTCAATAGGAATGCCATTAACCGTTGCACTGATAAACACCTTTCCGCTGTCATCAAAAGCGGTAATTTCGGCAGTAATTTCCTCGCCTACCTCTACAGTAAGCTTATTGAATTTAATACTGCCTGTGGGTGGATAAATATCGGGATTTTCGGAGCTATCATATACTTTTACGGTGTATTCATACGAAACCGAATTGCCCGAGCCGTCCGTTGCTGTTATGGTAATAATACAATCACCAACGGAACCGGGCGTATATGACAATGTTCCGTCTGAAATATCCATTTCTATTCCGTCAATAACAGCAGATAGATACACCTCGCCACTGTCATCATAAGCCTCCGCAGAAATATCGATAGTCTGACCGAGAGGCAAGGAAGCGGGGATTCCGTTTACAGTAAGAGTGGGTGCCGTTACATCAATTATACTTGCAGTTACATTTTGTGTAAGTGAAGCGGTATTACCCGCAGCATCGGAAAGAACGATTTCAAAAATATATACTCCTTCCAATTCGGGAATGTATCTTACAGTGTTGTCCTTTACTTCCGCAGCAATCCCATTTATCGTTACATCAATAAAGACCTCTCCGCTGTCGTCCTCGGCTTCAATTACCGCAATAACTTCCTCGCCTACCGCTACATTTACCTTGTTAAAGGTTACTCTGCCCGTAGGCGGATATATATCGCTGGGAATATCGGATTCCAGCACAAGAACCGTATATTCATGTGTGACATAATTTCCCGCCTTATCTGTTGCAGTTATTGCGATATTACATTCGCCTACAGTATCGGGAGTAAATTCCGCAGTTCCGCCGGAAATATCAATTTCATTACCGTTTATGAAAGCTGTCAAATACACTTCACCGCTATCATCGGTGGCCTCCGCCAAAATGTGAATGGTCTCTCCAACAATTACGGAAGCGGGTATTCCGCTTACATTAAGTGTAGGAGCAGTCACATCAATTTCTACGGCAGTCACATTTTGTGTTAGGGAAGCAGTATTTCCAGTGGGGTCGGAAAGAATGATTTCAAATGTATATATCCCCTCTTCCATAGGGATAAACTTTATTATATTATCGGAAACCTCAACGGGATTTCCGTTTACCGATGCAGTTATAAATACGGTTCCGCTGTTATCCTCTGCATGTATTTCTGCAATTATTTCCTCGCCCACCGCTACATTTACCTTATTAAAAAGCACGCTTCCTGTAGGGGGATATATGTCAGGCTGTTCGAAAACCATAAGGGTATATTCGTAATCGGTTAGGTTTCCGGCTTCGTCAAATGCTTTGACATATATTAAATAATCGCCTTCGGCTTTGGGAATGAATTCAAAAATATTATCATCGCCGGAAATTATCTTGTCGTTTACGGAAACCTCAGTGAATACAATCCCGCTGTCGTCTTCTGCAGTAACCTCTATTGTGACAGGCAGTTCAATATACGGAACTTCACCAATCCAACTGATTTTTACGCCAAGCGAAGGTGCAGTTATATCATTATTTACAACGGTAATCGTTGAAGATGCAGAGATAGTCTTGCCCGAAACCGTAGTTGCTTCTGCACATAATTCATATATGCCTGTTTTTGAAGTATCAAGTATATAAATTCCGCTTTCATTTAAAGCAACTTCCTCGCCATTGAGAGTATATTTTACAGAAGCAATTTTAGATGCAACAGATGTTACCACGGTAAAATATGCTAACTCACCGATATTAACACTATCGGTTGAAGGTGTTATTTCGATATTAGGTACAGAGCTGTCAACAATAATGTCAAATTCCTTAACATCGCTGTTTCCCGCCCAGTCAAATGCTCTGACCACAAGATGATAAGTACCGTTGCTGTTCGGCATAGTTAAAGTAAAGCTTCCGTCATCGGAAACATTTATTGGGGTGTTTCCTCTGAATATAACCGAATACCATGAAATTTCGGTGCTGTTTAAGTTTTCGATTTTTGCGTTAATTACTTGTCCTCTGTCCGCATATTCGGGAATGTTAACTCTAATGTTGGGGGCAGTGGCTTCTTCCTTGTCCGGATCAATATCATCATACTTGTCCTGCGGGTCAATATTGATTATAGCTATTGCCTGCGTCAGATGTTCTCCATCACTGACGGTGCATATAATATCACAGCTTCCCGCTTCCGAAACAGTTGCAGTTGTTATCAGGGCTTCGCTGTCTGCGAAAAGTATATTTTCATTTTCACTTGACCATTTTACGGAAATATCCGAACCGGACAAATCATCGGATATAACGGCACGAAGATTTATCGGAATGTTTACTTTGGCATTGCTTTTTACCGCTATTTCCACAGCGGGCTTATCATTTTTATAATCAACAGTTTCATCTGCATCGGCAGACATTATTGTAATATCGTGCAGCTCGGGAGTTTTTCCGTCTGAGGAAAGCTGCATATTCACATCAAGTCTGATATACCTTCCGACAAGCTCTGAAATCTCTCCGTAATTGCTTATCTTCACAGCTTCCCCAAATGTTTCGCCGTCATCGCTCACAGCAGCCGACACATTTATTGTGCCGTCGCCGTAACGAACACCGTTCCAATATATTTTCGACCAATCGGTGTTTTCACGTTCGCTGTCAAAAACAACGGACCATCTGCCGTTTTCCGCATATTTGCTTACAGGCATGCTTATGTCATCAAGATAAATGACATGAGGTTTGCCGTTTCGGTCATAATATACGCATGAAGTGTTTTCGGATATGTCAGCAAATCCGCTTTCAGCATTTAAAACTGTAACCGGAATTGATATTGATTGTAACTCATTTATTGAAATTCTGTCAAAATACCATTCCAATGTAACACTATTGTCAGCGTTTTCAATAATATTAGAGGGAGTAGGTGCAATCTCAGACAGATCTACCATATCCTTATTTTTTATGGTTGTTTTAAATGTGGTATTTCTGCCGGCAACATTAAATACCTCCGCCGCAAAATATGACATTATTTTACCTATTTCATCACTTTTTGGTGCGTTTTTATATATTCCGTTGCTGTTTATTGCAATATTCTGCATTTGGAGCGTTCCCGTTCCTATCATTAACGCAAAAATCCGTATTCCTTTTTCACCTGCTTTTTTCGCAGCGGCAAGAGATTGAGATACTGATTCATCTTCTCCATCTGAAAGCAGAATAATGAATTTTTGTCTATCGTCATTACTCATAGAATCAAACATATTCAGGGCACCGTTTATACCGTTATATATGCGTGTTCCCCCATTTGCATACAATCTGTCTATTGCATTATTAAGCAAATCTTTATCCGATGTGAGTGATTGTTTGATAGAGATGCTGTATGTAAAACCAATTACCGCACAACGGTCGCCATCCTTCATATTAGATACAATTTCTTTAGCAGCCAACTTTGTATTTGTCATTCGATTCTCCCAGCTCATGCTTCCGGATTCATCAACAACAATAATTAAATCAACCGCATTTTCATTTACATCCGCTTCTCCAAAACCGCTTATATCGTATCTTAATGAAACTTGGTTATTGCCCTCGGAAAGTATGGACTTATCCGAATTATAGCTTATTTTTATACCCTTTCCGCTTTCGGTATCACCGTATATTTTATCTATAGGTGTATTGTTCTCGTAATCTCTTTCCGCCAATATAAGCTGATCGGGCACAGCAAGGCTGACCCCATCGAGAATTCCCTCATTAAAGTCTGAATCTGTTGTATATGTTTTGATAATGCCATTTGACATTACCATGTCGAAATTTGCGCCGGAAATATTAAATATACTTCCGCTGTAATTTATACTGTCTGCACAAATAAATCCGTTTACAGATGTATCATATGTATTAAAAGTTACAACACCTTTCGGCGCATACATTGCTCCGTTTATATTTATCTGTGAACCGTTTATAGTTATGTTTCCATTTCTTGAGTAAAGTAAAACACGTCCCGTGGTTTCAAAATTCTGAACATTATATGTAATATTGCCATTGGCAATAATATAGCAGTCGCCCTCGAAGGTTGTCCCGCTTATTATTACCTCTCCATCGGCTATAAACGAACTGTTTATAATATTTTTATCTTGAATATATGCAGGGCTTTCCTCGAAATATTCGCATTGTTGTGCATTTTCAAGTATCGCTTTCTCGAAATTGGGCATTTCAAGAGCGGTGACACTCTCGTTTCTTTCCGTCACCTCGGTTTTCCAACCGTCTGTTGTTATTGTGCCAACAGCGTCTATTCTGCCGTCTACATAGAATTCGGAACCGCCGTATTTGAAATTACTTCCTGTATATACGTTTCCATCAATATTACTTTTCCAACCATAAAAGCTAAGATCTTTTGTGTTGCTTCCTGAGAATAGAGTGTAGTTTATTTTACTTTCTATTGGAGTTTCCTCCACAGGATGATCCCATTCACATATAAATCCGCTGTTTATACTCCCGTAAAACCAATCTCCTGCACTGTAATCATATGTATTGTTCCAAGTACCTGCAGTGTGATCTGTTCTATACATATGAATATAATGTTCATCCTCTTTATTGGGTTCATTAGGAGACCAGTTAAAATATTCTATATCCTCACCGGTCACCCATTTCCATTTATTGGAATTATCCTCTTTATATCCACCAATCCAGTACATATTTTTCGTACCTATGGAAAGAAGATTTTCGTTTATAAAATTCTGTTCATCTTCATCGGATATAGTCACTAAATGACCGCCCAAATTTTCACAATATTTTTTAGCGTCTGTCCAAGACATGCCGATGTCTTGAACAGAATATGTACTGTTTTTGTATGTATATATTGTTGTCTTATTATCCGCTTGTTTCTGTTCTAATTCTTCAGCACTGACGTTTAACGTTGGCAGCATTGTCATTATAACAGAAAATGAAAGCAGTAAAGAAAGAATGCGTTTTCCTATTGTAATCTTAAAATTCATTATTTTTCCTCCTCCATAAATTATGATTGATGTAATCTATTTCAACATTCTACCAAGCGGACAAATTAGGTATATTCACAATAACTAAATGCCTATACAGTAGAATAACTATTTCACAAGGTTTGCAAACGGATTATTCGAATACAAACCTTTATGTGGGATTAAGCTTCCCATAAAATAATTCTCCATGCCGGAATTATTTCTTTGGCGATTTTTTCAACATAGCGGGCTCCTTAGGCTGATAACAGCCCCACACAGATATTGCTCCGCAAGCCTTCTCGGCAGCATTCTTAGAAGCCTTTGCAACAGCAGACAAAATCTTATTTTGAATCTTCTTCATACTCATTTTCCTCCTTTCTGCATTTTTCTATTATAAGCAGCATCGATATTGAAAACAATGTCAATGCTGTTACAATGGCATATTTGACAGATAGAAAATATAAAGCTAAAGATAAAACGCACCATACAACAGATATCAAAATACATTTTTTTCGGTTTTCCTTTATTTCATCTTCGCTCATTGGTTTGTTGGCGTTGATAATTGGAGCAAAACCGAATATTGACGACATATACATAATCAATATCATTAAGTGAATAATGATGCTATAGCTCGAAATTAGTAACTCCGAAAAAAATAACACCCATAAATAAATAATCAACAATACCGCATTACATTTTAAATATGAATTGGCATGATATCCTCCGGTACATGTCCTTGTGTAAACAAATACTATATAAAATATACATGCTTTTATAAACATTCCGGAAATTAGTCCGATTGTAAATATCAGTAAAAATCCTATTAGGCTGGAAATAATTATTTCAATACCATATTTATATACAGGCTTCTGCTCTTCTTCTATTATTCTCTTTTCACACAAAAAATCGGCTAACCGATTACTCAAAAAACAGATAATAAAAATCACTCCTTTTGAGTAAATGTTAACCGATTAAAGAAAAAATATCAATAGCTTTTGCACAAGATGTCGAAAATCTGCACAAGATGTATGTTATTTTAAAATTTTAAGCCAAATATCAGCGGTAAACTCCTCGTTCTCACAGAAAAAATCATGCATACCCTCATATTTTTCCGTTAATTCCTTTACCGTCTTTATCCCATACCCATGATTCTTTTTGTCGGGTTTAGTAGTACAATGCTTTTTATTTGCCTCCTCGCTCTTCGGTGCTGAATTCTTCATTATTATTCTCAAATAACCCTTGTTTTTTTCCGCCAAAAAGCTTATATACTTTCTACCCTCAAGCTTCCTGCACGCCTCTATCGCATTGTCAAACAAGTTCGCCAGCAATATGCTTATATCCGTTTCGTTGAATTTATCTATGTAGTCTGTTGCCGATGCTGTTATCTCTATCCCCTCTTTTCTGCAATGCGAAAGCTTTGAATTAATAACCGCACTCACCGCTTTG
This sequence comes from uncultured Ruminococcus sp., assembly GCA_947178195.1. Classification (GTDB taxonomy): domain Bacteria; phylum Bacillota; class Clostridia; order Oscillospirales; family Ruminococcaceae; genus Porcipelethomonas. Next base: position 16 of record CAMWXM010000143.1, on the reverse strand, counting down.
CTTTCAAGTATTATAT
>CAMWXM010000142.1 GCA_947178195.1 uncultured Ruminococcus sp. | reverse complement strand
AAGCATAGCAAATTTATCTACGGTTCCAAAACGTAAAGTGGGAGGATTACTATACAGTTCATCGTCAATGATTTGAATAGGAAGTTTTGACTGAAAGTCACAACTATTGTGTGGACAAACTAAACGAAAATGTTTTCCTTCTCTCATTGTGTAGCCCCATTTGCCCACAATTTTATTGTCGATAACATCTTTCACCATTTTTGTACCGCACCACGGACATTTTAATACTTGGAACTTATTATGTTTATCCTTAAGATTGCGCAGATTAAATGCCTCACTTGCATTTATGAGTTTGCCCAGATGCTCCTTAGCTTTATCATTCTTGTTTGGAATATGTATTCCGCCAATCCACAACCCAATGGTAATGGGATCAGATCCTAAAGGGTACGCAGGATATTTGTTCCTTCTGCTTTTTTTTAGCTCACAATCTTGACGAATATATTCACAAGCACAGATTAAAGTCGCTGCTCTTGTAAACTGCTGTGCTGCAAGAAGTCGTAAAGTATAACGCATAATTACGGTTGTACCGTTGCTTTCCGTTAAATGTGCCATTTTACGATAGAATATAGTAAATGCCGTTAAACCTAGATAGGCTTCTGTTTTACCACCACCAGTAGGAAACCAGATCAGGTCAACTAAATTCCTGTCATTTGACTGTTCGTTGACAATAGAATCAATATCCATCAAGAGAAACGCAATCTGGAACGGTCGCCATCTGCACATAGAATCATCTTCCGTTTGATAATCCACTGTATTTAAAAAATTCGCAACTTGAATATTGTCTTCATAATGATCTTCACTCATAGTTTCCTGCATGTGAATATGAATACGTTGCATAAACATAGCACGATTAGCCAATAAGAATGCGTGATAGGCATTATCGTTATTGTCAAGTATCCGAATACCAGCATACATTCTTGTATAGGCTTTTCTGCATTCTGTAATATTTTGCATTGCTGCACTAGTATATCGTGCATTGAGACTTTTAGCTGTTATTTCAAGACTGTCAACCCACTTATGGTATAAGTCTACCAAACGCTTTAATGAAGCTAGCTTTTCGCTTTTTGGGGTTGTATCAAGATCTGATAGATATTTCATAGATAATTCTTCATCACGAAGCAAATCGTTTTGAGGTAACGAGAATCGCATTCCCGGTATTTCTTTTACAGGAAAGAAATCACTCCACAAAGCTCCTATACCGTTATTGTCAATGTGCCAATCCACCGCCGTTCCCACGCCAGTTCCGTAGATTTTCTTATTTCGATACAAAAGCTCAAGAGATTTTTCCTCATCATCCAGATGTTCATCATAGTAGTCGGTATGACTTTCGGTAAATACAAAATTATTTTTTTCAGAGGACACAGTAATTTTTGCTTGATATAAACAGTGTTCGGGTTTTTCACGCTCTTCTTCAAAATCGTTCAATAGCATTACTGTGACAGACCAGATATTATTTTTAATTTTCTTTCGTAATCCGACTACTTTTGCAATGGTTTCGTCCAGAGCAGTAGCATCTTCGCTCTTAATGTAGTCGTGAGCCGAAAAATCAAGTATGACATCTTCAATTTTGTGCGGAACTCTTACATAACCAGATTTTAAAAAGTCTGCCAGCCTGTATGCAATAGGTCTATATGTTTTCAAATCTTCTGCCGAAAGGGTATCTTTTTCAATGATTCGACAAATTTCTTTTTGAGAAAGTTGTGAAATTAATCTTAATACGGATTTCTCTTTGTCGAACACAATTGTACTAATAAACTCGGTTGGAACTGTATAATTATCAGGATCATCCGGTGAGAATGGAACCACACAGTCGGCAACAGTAGCTTTTCTATATGTAGCAAACTCAACGTCACATCTTATTTGGGTGCAATCACCATGAACAAGAAAAGTAACCCCCATTGAGGACGGTTTAAACTGCGATGCCATACCGACTTCTTCGTCAAGATTATCAGATGAATCGTCATCCCAATCTTCGGATATCCTATCAGTTGTAATTGTATTATTAACCTTATTTGCATCTGGATAAGCGTTTTGCTCTGTGTTATCTTCTTCTGATGTACTCTCATCCGCCGACACTTCTGTTTCGTCATTATCCTGCATGGTAATGCTGCCCTTTGGAAATAGTATACCAATGGTATATCTGCTGTTAGGACTGCTTGAAATCAGTTCGTGTTCCGCATCTGGAACGACAAGTTCCGAACCTGGTCCCATTAATTCACGCTTGATAATATCAATATACTCGTCACGAGCATTCAGCATATCACGTTGAATAGTTTTTTTATCCATTATGACACCTCCTCGTAGGAAATAGGACGATTAGCAAAACCAATTTGTAAAAAATAATCTTCCTCTACTTCCGAAATATTTTCCAATTCCATAGTTTCGGCTAATCTGTTAACATTTTGATAAACAACTTCTAAGTCACTGCCAGATATAGGAATATTACCTGCTAACTTGTCATTAATTGCACTACTAATCATTTTAAGTATTTGCCTCCTCGTACTTCTCACAGTACGGCAAGCTTCAAAATATCCATGTGTATCAGCGAGAAGTTTGTGATCTTCAGTCAGTTTAGCAATAGTCACAAGCATTTCTTCATGTTGTGGACCCACAACATGACCTTCATCTGCTAACCATTGTCGAACACTGCTTGCTTCAATAGGCGTTCCAAGTTCGCAGAGTTTTCTGGAAATGTCTCTGTGTTTAAGCATATGAATTTCCTTGAATTCCTTTAATACTGCTTTCCAATATAACGATTTTGTTTTTGCATCGGCAATATCAGAGCTTAGTTTTCCGGTTTCTAATAGTCTGTCAAAAATAATATCAACAATGTTTCTTGTATAATCATCACGATGTGTGAATACAAGAATATCACCGGAGTGAAGTTCTTTGACTGCTTTCTCTTTTACGGAATTTCGTTCTGGTTCATAGACAACAGCAGCATATTGTTTAGAGAAAAAGATATGTTCACCGTTAACAAACTGCCCTATAAACCGAATTTCGGTAAAAGGGGTGTTTCCAGTTGTAGGAGAATTGGCAATAAAACGTTGCAGATGCATTATGTTCATCCTATCAATAAATTTTTCCAAATCAAAATACGAAGTAAGCATTTGATTGTATCTCTCGGTTTCATCCATTAATTCTTGAATTTCAGTATCTCCGATAACATTAGCAATTTTTCCACCTTTATATTCTCCACTTAATTGTTGCTCCAACTTCTCGATTTTTTTTTGCCTACATGAAAACATCTTCTGTTCATAAGAATAGAGCAGTATATGTACTTGTTCTGCGGAATAGTTTTGCAAAGGATCAAACGAGCGACTCGAAATCCAGCAAAGCGAAATAATTGTATCATAATCATTATCTGGGCGAAACCTCTTATTTGTGACACACATAATATGCTCCGTATCAATATCAAACTCGGTTGATATAATATTTATATAATACGCTTTTGGAACAACAATTACTATCTTTTCTTCTGGATGATTTTTTAGATAGTTCAAAAGCCATTCACTTTTTGGTGTTTGTGTTTTTAAAAAAAGGTATTGCTTTTCAAGGACATCAATAACATCTAAGAGCAAATTCTGATACTGTCCAGCATTAGCTGCATAATCCCATAATTGTGAGATTCTTTTATGTGGAGATATAACTGTTGAGTTGATCTGCCCATTTGCTATCGCCTGCTCTATAGTATCCATAGAAAAAATAGCCGTTGAAAACAATTGCATAAGTGTATGGGCTAAAATCACAAAGTTTTCTTTCAAGTCATCCTGCAACATAGAATTACGAATAGCATAAAGATTTTCTTGTAGTTTTCGATAAGTCTCAACATTCCACGCGCTTTCAAAAGAAGATATTGTCAAATGAGAATTTTTGATATGTTCCAGTTGACTACCTAATTCTGTGGTCAGTAAGTTAGCTACTTTTGTCAAACAATTCAATTGTGACAAATACCGCTTTGTACAAGCAAATATGGGCGTATAAGGATATTGAACAAGAACTCTTTCCTCTGCATCACTTCTTAATCCTACAGAAACATGAATGTACTTTGGTTTATTTCTGCCAATCAAATCGTCAAGTTCGGAACTTTTATCTACTATAGGTGTACTATCTAATACAAGCAAACCAATTGTTGTCGAATTTCTATCTAAAATCATATCACGGGCAACCGACACTTGTTCTGTAAGTCGAATAACTGGTTCTGCTTTAGATGGATTATGTCCAACAGAAATTTGTGAACCGTTTCCAGTGTAGTATGCTGCCGGAAAAATATCATAAAGCGGTATTATTTTTTTGTTTTTATATTGAACTTTAAGATTCTTGCAAATATCAAACAGCCTTTGCTTTTTAGCTATTATAATTAAGGAAGTTTCAACAACACTTGGAACCTCAAATGCAGGAATACCTAGCAATTCTGCCAATAATTCTTCTCGATCTGTATTTTTCTTTCTGATTCCTCGTCCATCTGTCACTGTAGATATTCCGTTATATGGTTTCACAAACTGTTTGTTATGCCTATATGGTATACGAGTAGTTGTTGCTCCGTTTCTGCCTTTACCGTCCTGCTCCAATACCATCATTTCACAGCTGTCATATTCTTTAATGCCTTTCCAACGGTAACGTTGACCCTTATACAGTACAATTTCATCTGTTTCAAGCGAAGCCAAAACATCATCATTGGTTATGTCATTAAATAACAAACAACTTAATACAGTTGAGATTACAGCAATAATCTCAAAACAGATAGAACCAGTGTGAAAAGAAAAGCTTACTCTTTTATTTTCATAGGTGACCTCCGAAAGAAATTCCCAATAACAACGTAATACAGTTTCTTTTGAGATAAGGTGCTCACCATATAAAATATCGCACTTTTCCAAAGCTGATAATAAAATGTTATTCATTGAGGAGGTTTTCTCCTTTCATCAGTATTCTGTCATTTCATGAATACAATCAAGTATATAATATGCCATTTTCTCAATTACAGGAATTGTTACTGAGTTACCAAATTGTTTGTATCGTTGGGCATTCGGCATATCGTCTGGAAATGAAAATAAATCATTGTTGTTTTCATCTAAGAAAGCGTAGTTGATAAAACCTTGTAGTTTTCCCCATTCGGTTGGTGTCATCATACGGATACCCATATCATTTAGAGGGGTTTTTTTCCTGTTGACAATTTGACCAGAAATTCCTTCACGAGGATCATATATCAAATTTCGCTCTTTTCCTGATCCACCAGTAGCCATTAAAGTGTTTGCAACCGGATGATCAATTTCAGGAGCATTAACTACTCTATAACCGAACCCGTAGCCTTTTGCTTCTTGTCTTTGACGATGCTTAATCAAAGTATCAAGGTACCCAGATGACATATAAAATCGTGGAGCTACATCATGCTCTAACACATCATTCAAATCATTATATAACTGTTCGTTTCTTTGCAAAGGCAACGGTTCTTGTATACGAGAAAATTGTTCTTGTGAAAAACGTTCTGTATCAAAACATACAATATAGGTTCTTGGTCTGTTCTGTGGAACACCAAAATCTTTTGAATTGCGAATAAAACTATTAGGTTCATATACGGGAACATGATTATCATCTAACTCTACTCCAATTACATGATATCCCAATTCAATAGTCAAAATATTGATAATAGTATTAAATGTTTCTCCACCATTATGTGAAACAAGGCGGTCTACATTCTCCAAGAAAACAACAATTGGTCTTGTGCGTTTAATAATGTCTGCAATATGAAAAAAAATCTGGCCATTTTCTTCATTTTCAAACCCTTCTTGTAAACCGACTCTACTAAAGGTTTGACATGGGAATCCCGCCAACAAAACCTCATAATTAGTACTTTCTACAAGTTGCTTGAAATTTTTATCGGTAATATCATATTGCGGATCATCACCATATAAGTGCATGTATGTTTTACAAGCGGACTTATCAATTTCTGCCGATAAAACATTTTGAAATTGTCCTGTTAACTCAAATCCTCGCCTTATTCCGCCTATTCCAGCACAAAGATCTATAGTTCGAAAAGGAAATTCAGGCAATATTCTCAATTTTTGTATGATTCGTTGAACACACTCATCAGCAGATCGTTTGATCTCATTTCCCCAAAATCTTAGAACAGCCCAACCTTGTTCTTGTAAATTATGTGTAACCTCTAAATCATGCTGCATAGTCTTTTCAATTTTCCTTATCCAGAACTCTTGATTGCTTTTAATTTGATGTTTTGCGACATCCCAATTATATCCATGCCAATAGTCACCGTCACAAAACACCGCTATTTTTCTTGCGTGAAAAACAAAATCTGGTTTTCCTAGTATACTTTTATCATTTCTGCTAAAAGTATGAATACCTTGACGAAGTAATGCTTGATATACCATATTTTCAAGAGCAGTATCTTTTGTACGCACGCTTTTCATATTTTTTGTTATCTGCTCTTTTGTTTTCTTTGGGATCAATGCTTTCTCTCCATTCTTAATAGTATGTGCTCAAAAAAACTTATTTTTGTCAGTATATAGTTAAAACAAGCTGGAAATCTATTTGTTTATAATTATAACACAAATCAACGCTTAATTCAAGAGAAAATGACATTTTTTCTTACAAGCATTTGTGGAATTACAATAGATACGAGATAAGTTAACAAGAAAACGTAGCGGAGTAACAAAAAATTATGTCACTGCTAAGTTGCAAGACGAAAAAAGCAACAGAAGAAAAGCGGAGCCGCTATGAAAACTCTATAATTTTTGTTAGTAAATTAATTATAACGGTCAAAAGTACGCTGCCCAGCTATGTGGAATGATTTTAATAATTCTTGTAAAGAGCGTAGCGAAAAGAAATTCTTAGTAAATTTTTACGAAAAATTCTCTGTGTAAGCAAGCGGGTTGTTTATCGTTTCGAGAGTAATCTCTTTACTCTTTTGCGAGTCTGAATAAATAATTGTGCAAATGCCAATAATAGCCATAAATAGAGTGATGGCAAAAATTGGTATAGAAACAAGAAACCCTGGTTTAGACAAAATAGAAATGAAGTTTGTAAATCTACTGAATGCAGATTGCAAGAGCACGGGAGACGTTCAGGCGAAACTTAAAAAATTATTCGCAGGAACGATTGAGCAAATGCTTGAAGCAGAAATGGACGAACATCTTGGTTACGAGAAAAATTCTGTAGAGGGAAACAACAGCGGAAACAGCAGAAACGGATATGGAAAAAAGACAATAAGCAGCGATTACGGCGACTGCGAAATAGCTGTACCTCGTGACAGAAACGGAGAATTTGAGCCGAAAGTGATTGAAAAAAGGCAGACGCGTACTG
>CAMWXM010000141.1 GCA_947178195.1 uncultured Ruminococcus sp. | reverse complement strand
TGTTTTGTCCACAAAAAAAATATTTACGTATTTTATTTACTTAAATATTTACGTGAAATTTGACTGTTTTTTCACTATAAATAAATGATTTAAGGCAGTATCTCAAGCCCTTACGAGATGCTGCCTTAAAAATATTTATTGTTATGTTATTTTATCACTTTCCACAGGAGTTGCTTCGATCGAGACCTTTTGCAGTCCCACTGCCCATACTTTATCGTAATTCGGGAAGCTTATTGTAGTATCCGCCGTAAACGAGCTGCTCTGGATATTATATTTAAGCATATCCACCGAAACTATGATATCCTGTTCGGTAATTTCATCGATATCCTCTTCCGGACCGATTATATCGAATGACAGTCCATATGAATTGACCGAGCATTTATAATCGCTTGGGGCATTTATAATAGAAATATCATTGACTGTTACTGTTTTCCTTGCCAGATCATCGGTATTAAGTTTCAGCGAAACAGCAGAAACATTTGAAAGATCTTTATAATTTTCTGGAATATCGAGAATAAAAGATTTGTTAAAATCCCATCCAATATCGTAAAGAGGGATAGATCCTACACTCCACGAATCGAGCTTTTCAATTTCCGTATTAGGGGAAGCTATGGTAATACTGTCAACGCTCATTTCAAGTCCCAGAGACTCAGGGTCGAAGGTTGACGGAGCATATTTCAGGTCATAGGTAAGGTCAAGCTTTTTCTGCATATAAACGGGAATATCCACTTCAAAATCATTTATATTGCAGGTAATATTTTTCGTATCTATTTTAGAGCTGTTCTTATCATAGAAGACAATATCGTTACTGTGAAATTTATAAGCTGTATCAAGCTCCTGCTTATCGTTTACAACAACAGCGATCTTATCAATACTGTCAAGCTGTTTTGACGGACCTGATACTTCAATTGTTTCAGGAGTACACTTAAAATCACTCTTGTCCATATAAAGATTTTCAGCTGCTATAACATTAGGTGCTTCAGCTGTAACTTCAAATTCTCTCGTATCTATCTTATCGAACATTATGTTCATAACCGGAGGAGAAATATTTGTCACTTCAAATTTTACATCTGATCTTTTTCCCGAGACGCTTATTTTAAGTTCCTTTTCGCCTGCCGAATTTACATTTTCAATAACTGCCTTAGCGATAAGGTCATCTTCGGACAGGCTGCCAATACTCGACCTGTTTCCTTTGATAGTAACGTTTACATTTTTTACGTCGGTACTTATTACGCTAAGTCCGTTTTCTTCGGCAGAAGTTCCTGTAATATCTACCTCTATAGGAATATCATTAAGTGTTTTCGGCGTTGTAGGATAAATAGTAATAGAAATAACAAACCATAAAACAATAGAAGCAAGAACTGAATAAATAACCAACGCAAGATTTGTGGTAAGGGAGGAAACAATATTATCTTTAAGTCTTTTAAAATAACCTGTCATTTTTTATCATCTCCTTTTGAGCGGCTGCGCAGCTTTGCTGCAAGAGGGATTTTTGGTTCCTGCGGCTTGGGGAAAATTGCTTCATGGAGATATTCGTTGAGCATAAATCTTGTAAAATCACGTTTAAGACTTCCGTTTTCCGCAATGGATATCTGTCCGGTTTCCTCAGAAACGACTATTATAACAGCATCGGAATTTTCACTCATGCCAATCGCTGCTCTGTGTCTTGAGCCAAGCCTTTTCGGTATAGCCTCTTCCTTTTGCGGCTTTGGCAGAAAGCATGCCGCTGCAAGAATAATGCCGTCACGGATAATAACTGCGCCGTCGTGCAGGGGAGTATTCGGAAAAAAAATATTTCCAAAAAGCTCTTTAGATGGCTTTGCGTTGATTATAGTTCCGTTTTCAATTTGCTCTCCAAGCCTTGTCTGTCGTTCTATAACGATAAGAGCGCCGGTTTTTGAAGCGGACAGGTCAACGCAGGAATCGCATATTTCTTCAATGGCATTGTTCCATGCTGAGGTCAATTCGTCTGATGAACCGCTTAAATTAAAAAGGTTTGGCCCGATTTTTGTCCGTCCTGCTTTTTCCAGAGCACGTCTTATTTCCGGCTGGAACATGATAAGTATAGCAAGTAGCCCCACATCAAGAATGCTTTTAACTATGTACGAAATTGATTTAAGCCCCACAGCCGTACTTATGAAATATGCCGCAACAACAATTATAATACCTTTGATAAGCTGATTTGCTCGGGTCTCCCTTATTATTTTTATAAGCAGATACATAAGATAAGACATAAGGATAATATCTATAATATCCATAAACGTCATAGTCTGCATAACGCTCCAGATCATATTCAGAATATTTCTTATTGCATCCATCATAATTTTTTCACTTCCCCTCTTATGATAATAGTTATGTAAGAGGGGAGTTCTCCCCTCTTAAATCTCTCTACTTATAATTTTACCACAAATACAGATAATTTCAATAGCTTTCGCTGAATTTATTTTTATTTTTTATAATTTTCACCAAATCATCAACCTGTTTTTCGTTATTAAACACAGAAGGAGAAAATCTTACTGTTCCATTTTCAGTACCAAGGCTGTGATGAGCCAGCGGAGCGCAGTGAAGACCTGCTCTGAGGCAGAACCCATGCTTATCCAGCACATATGCGGTCTGTTCCGGCTTAACGCCCGGTATATTGAAGGAAACCACCGGAACGTAAGACAAATCTCTGTTTCTGTAAATAATAGCATCCGTACCCTCAAGACCCTTTATAAAACGGCTGCAAAGATTATTTTCATGGGCATATATTTTTGCCGGAGTTTTCCTTGCCACAAAATCTATTCCCTGCTTCAAAGCGATAACTCCCCATGTGTTAGGCGTTCCGCTTTCTAAGCTGTCGGGCAGGTAATCGGGGTGCTTCAGATTGAATACCGAGCTTCCCGTACCGCCCTGCATCAAAGGGTCTATAAGAAATTTACAGTCGCTTATCAGTATACCAGTACCGCTAGGACCGTAAAGTCCCTTATGACCTGATGTGCAGAGAATATTTATTCCATCGGACATTTTTATATCTAAAACTCCACATGCCTGTGCGCCGTCGGCAATAAAACAGATATCTTTTTCAAGACATAGCTTTCCGAGCTGCTTATAAGGCATTATCTGTCCGGTAACATTTCCGGCAATGGTACATACTATTGCTTTAGTATTATGTCTTATAAGCTTTCTGAAATTATTCACCGTTTCCTCGTCTGTTTTTCCCACCTCGGCTATACTGAATGTACATCTTCCCTTTTGCGCAAGAGCATAGACCGGTCGTGCTGAGGAATTATGTTCAATTCCGCTTATAATTATATGCCCACCGCCGGACATTATTCCTTGAATCGCAAGATTTAACGAATGAGTACAATTCATGGTAAAAACCGTATTTTCAGGCTGTGCGCCAAAAAAATCAGCTGCTGCCTGACGAGTATCAAAAATCTTTTCGGTAGTTATGGCAGTAAGTCTGTGTCCACCTCTTCCGGCATTTCCGCCGTATCTTTTTGTCGCTCCATAAAGAGCTGATGTTACAGAAGAGGGTTTGGGAAATGTTGTAGCGGCATTATCAAAATTAACTATCATCCTGCTCCACCGCTTTCTTCAAGAATTTCGCCATATTTTATCCTGTTTTTATTCAATATTGAAATTACTGTAGCGGTATTTGTGCTTACTGCTATATAATGAGTGCAGCCGTTTCTTGAAACGTTCGACGCTCTTTTGATTTCACACATGTATCCCATGCCCGAAAAAATTCTTTTAGCTCTAAGGGCATGAGTAACGGAAGGCATCAAAACTGCTGTCACATTCATAGTATCCCTCCTTTAAGGAAGCTCCATGCTTTACGCATATTCTTCCCGTGATACTATTATATGCTTAAATGCAGTTATCTGTCACCTGCTCAGATTGATTCAAGAAGTACTGCGCAATGAGCCGACATGCCAAGTCCTTCTCCGGTAAATCCAAGCTTTTCTTCGGTAGTAGCCTTAACGCTTATTTCAGATATATCACATTTCAGAGCTTTTGCAATATTCTTTCTCATATCGTCTATATAAGGTGAAAGCTTCGGCATCTGGGCAAGTATCACAGCATCCAGATTCCCCAGACGATAACCCTTTTCATTTATAAGTTCATAAACCTTTTTCAGCAGTTCTATGCTGTCCGCACCGGCATATTCCGGGTCGGTATCGGGAAAATGCTTTCCTATATCTCCTAAAGCCAGCGCACCTAAAAGTGAATCCATTATAGCATGTACCAGCACATCTGCGTCGGAATGTCCCATCAGCCCCTTTTCATATGGGATATCCACTCCCCCCAAAATAAGCTTTCTGTTTTCTGTCAACCTGTGAACGTCATAACCGTGTCCTATTCTGAAACTCATATTTTTATTCCTCATTTCTGTTCAAAAGTAATTTTGCTATTTCTATATCTTCGGGTGTTGTAATTTTAATATTAGTATAATCCCCTGTTGTCATATATATTTTTGTGCCTATGGCTTCAATAAGCTGGCAGTCGTCGGTAAAATCCAGTTCATGCTCCAGCGCAAAATCAACACCTTCAAAATACAAGCGGCGTTTAAACACCTGCGGCGTCTGGGTTATGTAAAGAGAAGGACGGTAAGGAGTATCCACAATAAGACCGTCCTGTACAACTTTTATTGTATCCTTGACCGGTACTCCCAGAGCTGCGCCACCGAAAACCGAAGCGTCTTTTATTGTTTTTTCGATATGTGCTGGTTTAACAAGAGGTCTTGCACCGTCATGTATAGCTATCATTTCGGTATCGCCGCTTATAAGGCGCAGTCCGTTAATAACGCTTTGCTGACGTGTTTCACCGCCCTGAGCGAAAGCGTGAAGCTTTGAAATCCCAAGCTCTGCAGCGGTATTTTTTATATGCTCCTCATCGCTTTTGCGGCATACTATAACAATATCGGTGACGCTTTCGCATTTTTCAAAGGCAAGCAATGTGTTTCCGATAACATTTGTTTTTCCCAGAGGCAAAAGTATTTTATTTGCACCCTGCATTCTTGTGGAATTTCCTGCGCATACGATTATTGCTGATGTTTTCATAAAATTTCTCCTTGTTTCTTTATTTTTTAAGAGAAAACAGCCTGTAGAAAAAATATCTACAGGCTGAATATTTCAAACGGTTATTGCCTTAATCGTCCTGAGCCTCTTCTGCTGTTTCAAGAAGATTTTCAGGGATAGCATTTGAAGATACTATATCGCCCAATATCCGGTCATATGTCAGCACGTCAAGGTCATTGTCTCTGCCAACATTAGGATCATAATTTGTGGAATATACCGGCGTTTCAGCCATTTTATCCATCATAGTCTGGATAAATTCATCTCTCGGAGCATCGATAGCCTCCATAATGACATAAGGCATATAGAAAGTCGAAATGGCTTCTTCGGGCATTTTACTGTAATCCAGCTCATAATTGCTCCATAAAATGTATGGTTGTTCATAAAGAACGCTGCAATTATCGCCGTTCATTCCAAGCTGGTCATAAACGCTGTTTTCGCCCTTGAGTGACGGATAATGGTCGCCTACTAAAAATACCACTGTAGGTTCGTCGAGTTTTTTCAGGTCATTTATAAATACCTCAAAATCATCACAGGAATGACCTATCCATTGTAAATAGTTGCCTATTTCATCCTCTGGGTTTTCTCCCTGGTCGTATGGCTGATGATTCTGCATTGTTGTAGTATGCAGGAAAAGCGGCTGGTCAGTTTCCTTAATGAGCTTTTCAATCTGATTGAAAACAGTTTTATCTTCAACATATGTACCGTAATAATTCAACGGTACTGTGAAATCCTCGTCAAAAATAAGCTTATCAAAGCCGAAATTCGCATAAACTCTCGATCTGCTGTAGAAGGAGCTCATAAACGGATGAACATATGCAGTAGAATAACCCCAGGATTTATAATATGAAGCTATGGTAGGCTGCGCTCTGTCAAGAAGCACTCTCTGGGGCATGTTAGGATCATTAAGCGATCTTACCGGAAGTCCGAAATTAAGCTCAAATTCAGTTCTTACCGTCCAGCTTGCATAAGTAGGAACAATAGCATTACCCTTAAAACCCTGTTCGGCAACATTATCGAAGCCTTTGTATGTATCGTCGGCATTCAGATTAAGCTTATCCTCAAAACGTCTGAAATCAGCAAAAGACTCGGACATTATCATAATAACATTGGGTTTTTTACCGGAAAATGATTTATCCTCAACATCTACGTCAATAATTTCCGAAATGGTACTATCATTGTAATTTTCAGGCGGTTCGAGCTGATTAGCAAGATTCTCTGAAGCAGTCTGACAGAAAAATGATAAAAAACCATTATTTTCAAATTTTTCATTCAATTTAAACGTATTATTTGCAACCGTCTGGTCAACATCAAAAAGAGAATAAACCGGGGTTGAGATGGCCGGAACGGTTATAATGCATACGCATGCGGCAAGGCAACCTAATGCGGGAGCAATTCTTTTGGCAATACTTATTTTAATTTTGGGATTGAACCAGAACACTACCGCAAAATAAATAAAAACAATGATAACATAAGTTATAAGCATAGGAGTGATTTTGATATAGGCAAAGGAAGTAAGACTTTTAACGCTTTTCACAAGCTTCATATCGGTCATGATAAGGTGATTTCCATTAGTGCCGAATTTAAAAAGCTCGGTAATACTAAGCGCCATATAAGCTAAGGATTGTATCAGCACAGCCCGCCATGCCTTTTTGAAAAGCAGCAGTAAGCCGTAAAATATAAGCGACGCTATAAATATATTAAAGATCATGACCGTTGGTCTTGACGCACAGAACAAAATAAATTTAGAAGGATATTTATCCTGATTGATTTCTGCCATACAAACTATGAACACCGGAAATAAGACTGTCAATAAAATGTTGGTCAATTTAAAGATCTGAGAATTTTCGTCTCTTTTTTTGTTGAATTTTTTGAAAGCTCTTCCGATTTTTAAAATCTTCTCTTTCATTTAACGCCTCATTCTTTCTGTTTGATTTTTACAGCAAATTGCCGCACAGTTTTTGTGCGGTATCGCCTTAAATATAATATATCACAAGAAAACTCAAAGTTCAATAGCTATTTTCATTTTTATCGCATAATTATAAATAAGTTCTACGTCAATTATAAAAATTGCACAAAATTAATTCAAAATATTGTTCATTATTACCTCAGACCATGTTCACTGCTAAATTACAAACCCTCCGTTCACACCCAGTATCTGACCGGTAATAAAATCACTGCTTTCTGACGCAAGAAATGCTGCCGCATGTGCAATATCCTCCGGCGTTCCCAGTCTTTCCCTGTCTCTAATAAACATATCCTAGCCCACGAGAACTCTCTACATAACGTATGCCGTCTTCTGATTGAAATAAAAGA
>CAMWXM010000140.1 GCA_947178195.1 uncultured Ruminococcus sp. | reverse complement strand
CATTTAATTGTTATTTAGGTTATGAGATATGTTATGCACTAGCTTGTCTTGATTATAAAATCAGTACATCAGAAATGCCGGTCATAACGACATACCCAATAGAAGAAATTGATGATTTTGTAAATACAGTAAGAAAATTTCGTGCAAAAAAGCAAAAAATACCTGTTACGCATGAACATTTCCCTAAAACACAAAAAGGGACTCCATTACAGCAAGCATCAAATATCACTCGTACAGTAAATCAGATTTTAAGAATTTGCAATGTACTTGAGAAGAAAAGCACAAGTATTGCGGGCGACAACTATTATACTTGTACTACGCAAGGCAAAAAATATGTTGACTCCATAAAGAAATCAATGCAGTCAAAAGGAAAAATAACTTTTTGGACTCCATACAACTTTCGAAAAAAGAATCTTTTGGAACAGAAAAAAATCTGTAATTTCGGCTACAACAATATGCTTGATAGAGGTGGTTATGTAGTAAAAGACACAGATAATCAGACTGTATTTTCTCCATATCAGCTTATTCCTGAAACTAATGTAAACTGGCTTTTGGAAAAGAATATTCGAAGACCTCCATCCAAAAAGGAAAAGCAGGTTCAAGTCATAAACAGCCAGATTGCAAGTGGTGTATTACGTCTTAAGCCAAGTTATTATTCAGCAGAAGATTATGACGATTTCATAAAATCTCATATAAATAAAGCAATTATTATTTCTGAAATACTCGCCTCAAAGAAACAATGCTCAAGGAAAAAAGAAATTATTGAAAAAATAGTAGAACGATATAGGACAAGCGACAAAACGACTTTTTATCCGTTCATTCATTCTCTTTTCCAAGCAATGGGATTAGATTGTAGAGGCGAATTGCTAAGAGCGGATGCTTATATACAATTTGATGGACATATAATTCCTGCCGAGATAAAATCTTGTACAGAAACTCCTACGTATAATATGAAAGGTGCAAGGCAGGCGTTGGAAAATAAAATCCTTTTTTACAAAGATGTATCAGATTTAGACTTTGCCTCTTTGCTAATTGGTTATGACCATCCGACCGCAATGACAGAAATACAAGAGTTCATTGATGCGGCGTACAGTGAATGGAAAATAAAAATTATAGCATTTGATTTTAAAACACTTGTCTCAATGTGTGTAAATACAATTTGGGATAAACAGAAAATTGATTTTTCTGCGCTGTTCCATAATTATGGGATTGCAGAGGCGTAATTATGCGAATAAAAATTATTAACAGGAAAATTTGTGACGAATGCAACAGAAAAACTTGTTCGAATAATGATGTCGTTGAAAAAACAGGTTTTTATAATCTGAAATCAGAACGCTATACATGTCCTATTAGATTGTTTCAATACGGGCCTGCCAACGAACAACTTGAACAGGGGTACATTGATGTTGATCTAAAAGAGAACAAATGCATATATTGTCTGCTTTGTGCCATAAAATGCTCAAAACAAAACTTGCAGATTGAATCATACAAATATAATGCTGTCAATGATTTTGAAGTACTGAAACTAATTGCTGAACCACAAGCTAGTGCACCCTCAAATATTATCGCATCATCATATTTAAATTGTTTGTTTGATTTCGCCGCAAATACAAATCTTAACAAGTCACTTTTATTTGATGGATATGTCTATACGATCGCCGAGGAACAGTGTTTTATTGAAGTAGATATTCAAAATGACTCCTTGGAATGCTGCCGTCGCCTTCTTAGTGATATAGTTAGTTACAACTTTAAATGTGAGAAAAAAATTAAAAACGGATTGATTATTTTGAATAATTTTCCTAAAAAAGGTTCTCATGATATTTATACAGTGATAGAGAAATTGAAAACATTTCCATATACATCTGATTTAAATATCTATATCACGACTTTTTCACTGCTTAGAAATTTCGCTATGCGGTTTGAAAAGAACAAGTACACTCTTAAAGATTTATTCTTAAATATGATGTCAGAAACTACTGATGCATATCAAAATAGACTTGCTGTGAAAGGAATTATCAACGATGACATTGCAAAACAGATGTTTTGTTAAAGGAGTTTTAAATGGCACGCCCACGAAAAGATTATAAGATATTGTCTTGTCGCATAGAAAGAAGTATATACGAGCAACTTGATAAATTCTGCGAATTGTCAGGGCAAGCAAAAACAGTGGCAGTCGAGCGTATTTTAGGCAGTTATTTTCAAGATTATTTTTCATATAAGGACAACACTGTTAAGAATAATATTATTAGTTTAGGTGTATAAAGGGGGCGGATTTATGACAGAAGATAATTTACAAGAATTAAAGTTAAAGATAAAAAAATATCTTGAACTCGAAAATGTAAGTGTTCTTGCAGGTGCGGGAAGCAGCTTTCATCTTGGAACACCCATTATTCGTGAAATACCTGAAGAACTAAGGCAGAAATTGACTTCCGAAATAAAGAACTATTTTTCCACAAATGCTGTTTGTTCTTATGAAGATTTGTTTAATTGCTTACAAGCAGATAGATTTATCAAAGAAAAGAAACAGGAAGATACTTCCGAGATTGATAAAAAAATCAATCTTATGCAAAATTGGCTTTTTGAGCACTGTGATACGGAAAAAGCAACAATACATAAATCATATGAAAACGATAAACATTTGAAGAATAATAGATATTTTTACCATGAGATGCTAATAAAGAAACTATTGCAACGTCCTAATAATTTACGCCGTGCAAACCTGTTTACTACAAATTATGATATGGCATTTGACTATGCCTTGGATAATTTGGGAGTACATTACATAAATGGTTTTATGGGTGTGCACAATCGTTTTTTTAGACCAGAAGTATATGATTATGATATTTATTATCCAGGACAAAGTATATCAGGAAAAGTGCATCGTGCAGAAAAAGTTCTGAGATATTATAAAATTCATGGCTCGTTATCATGGGCTTATGCCCCTGCAACCGCCGCAAATACTTATGGTATAAAAGAAATCGCTTTGCATGATAATTTTGAAGTATCAACTGACAACCAATTAATAATATATCCATGCGTAAACAAAAAAAACTTTTACACTTGATTTGCCTTATTCTGAATTGTTCAGACAATTTTCGCAGGCAATACACCGATCTCAGTCAGTGCTTATTTGTTTAGGATATTCGTTCAATGATGAACATGTAAATGATATAATTTATCAGGCTCTTTCAAACCCTTCGTTTACACTGATTATTGCAAATTATAATAGTAATGGTGACGAAGAAAAAATCAAACGTTTAAAAGAATTGAATGACAGCAGAATTCATGTTATAGAATCAACAAATTCTGAACAAAGTTCCTTCATCGGATTTGTAAAAAATGTAATGCCTGATTTATACGAAGAAGAGGAGCGAGAAGTCATTAAGAGTACAATGGAAAAATTATACCCTAAAAAATCACATGAGGATATTGAAGATGCTTCAGAATAGAATAATTGGCAGGGTTTTGTCTGTTGACAATTTTCGAGTATTCATCAAAATTGACGAAGAATTAAAAGGGTCATATAAGAGTGGTATAAGTGATATTTATGAAATCGCTCGAATAAATTCATACTTAATAATTCCAGTTGGTTCAGATAGGGTTGTAGCTTTAATAACACGAGTAACTATGAAAGAAGAAATGGAGTTAGATAAAAATACAGCATCAATATCTTTACCAACTTCCGCTCGATATATATCGGCAACGATGCTTGGTACTATAGCACAAAAGAACGGAAAAGAATATTTTATGCAAGGGGTCTACAGTTTTCCTGCATTAGACAATCCTGTATGGTATGTGACCGAAAAGGATTTGGATCACATTTTTGACAATAAGCAAGATTCTGATATATGTTATGAAACCGATTTCTATCTTCCGATAGGTATTTCTCCTGCTTTTCAAGATTATAAAGTAAAAATTTGTCCTGATCAGTTTTTTGTAAAACATGCTGCGATTCTAGGAAATACTGGATCTGGAAAATCTTGTACTTTAACCTCAATTTTAAGAAATCTCTTTAAGTATGAATATAAGAATGGCAAGAAATTAACAAATGCTCATTTTGTGATTTTTGATACAAACGGAGAGTACAAGTCAGCATTTTTGCCAAATGATGTAGAACAAAACGAAGAGTTAAAACTAATAAATGCCTATTACTATGGTGGTGAAGATAAGGTGAATGTCCCATATTGGTTTATGAATTGGCAGGATTTTAAAGCATTGCTAAAACCGAGTGATGGAACGCAAGCACCTATTTTAAATCAAGCAATCGGACTGGCAAAAAATGAACAGGAAGTAGAAGCAAAATGTTTATATTCGAGAGCATTGCTACAATCTTTGCAGGATATTTTGGAACAAATTCAGTCATCAAAAAATGAGTATTGGAAAATCAAAAATTTTTCTGAAGCTATATTAGATATCAAATCAAAAAATATTGTGGTAGAAAATATTAATTTAAATGATATTTTAGTAAAAATTCCAAATCAATCCGGGGATTCGTATCAAGCTCCAAAACCTACAGAAATAGAAACTGTAGTATCAGAATTATCGTCAATGATAACAAAAATGAGCGCACTAAATTTAAGCATAGAAATTACGAGTGAACAAAATATAGATTTACCGTTATGGTTCAGTTACCAAGAATTGTGTACAAAATTTCTAGATACCGCAATATCACAAGAAGGAACAAACAATAACAGAATAAATGAATTTGTTTCAACTTTACGATTAAGAATGAATAGTTTTCTTAATGACAAAAGAATGGCAATACCTTTAATGCTAAAAGATGTGAATGAATTTAACAGGTCTATACTACCTCAGTTTTTATCATTGCTTTTGGGAGACTATAATAAATATTTTGCGAAAGCAGACAAAAATAATTTTATAAAAAAATATAATGATGAGTGTTCTATAAACACAGAAAGTACGAATCAGATAACGATAGTCGATATTTCTCAATTACCATATGAAGTTTTAGAAACTGTGGCAGGTCTGTTAGGAAGAATCATTCTTGAATTTGTTTCGAATTTTTCTCCCGATCAGAGAGGAACGTATCCTATAGTTCTTGTTCTTGAAGAAGCCCAAAACTATATTGCAGAAAATAAAGATTCTGTTGCAAAAATTGTTTTTGAAAGAATTGCACGCGAAGGCAGAAAATATGGCATATCTTTAGTTGTATCCAGTCAACGTCCCTCTGAACTGTCTAAAACGGTGCTTTCCCAGTGCAATTCATTCATTATCCATAGATTGCAAAACCCAGATGATCAAAAATACGTGAAAGGTTTAATTTCGAGTGCAAATGCAGATTTATTAGAGCAATTGCCAATTATTCCGCAGCAACATGCAATAATAACGGGAGATTGTGTAAGGACTCCTGTACAAGTACGAATTGATGATGTTTCTCCGACTCCGAATAGTCATAATCCGCAATATATTGGGCATTGGTTAGAAGATGGTAAAATTTCTTATGAGAATATTTGCAATAGCTGGATTGGTAAAAATATTCATGACAAAACATTGAAAAACTAGATATTGATTTGAGCAAATGTTGGGGATGAAACATTGTATCAAAACAACATATACAGCATATAGACAATAAAAAACTTATGATATTAAATGCAGAATAATAAACGTGGATTTTACAATTGATTTTCCTCTTAATAACAAGAAATAAACTGCCCCAAACTTTTTGACAAAAAATAGGCAAATTACTGTACTTTTATAAAGTTATAAATAATGATATTATATTTTATGAGGTCAAATTGATGAAAATTACCGATGAAATTTTATCAAACTGGTCTAAAATAGCCAGCACAGATTTATGTAAGCATGGCTATGATTTTATGAAAAATAGGCTTGAAAATTTAGATTTTATTAAATCGAACGCTCAGAACTTTGAAATCTATTTGCAAGGCTCGTATGCAAATCATACTAACATTAGACGCGAGTCTGATGTTGACATTGTGCTTCAATACAATGGTGTTTTTAGGTATGATGATTCTAAATTGGATGCATTGGCAAAACAAAAGTTTAACAATGCATTTGTTCAAACAGATATGACATTTGAACAATTCAAGACACGAATTTACCAAGAGCTTTATGCAGAAGCCGCAAAATATAAATCTGTATCTAGAATTAAATGTAAGGCAAAATCTATAAAAATTTCTTTACAAAACCCAAATATAGATGTAGATGTCGTTCCTTGCTTTTTGTACAAGGATTATTGGACTTTTTCGGAATATGAGCCATTGAATCCCGATCACTATGAACATGGCATTTCATTAAACAACAGTGATACAGGAGATTATATCATAAATTATCCAAAACTTCACAAAGAAAACGGCGAAGATAAAAACGGCAGAACTGGCAAAAATTACAAAGTAACGATTAGATACATAAAAAAGATTAAATCTCTGTTGGTTGACAAAGGAATAATTGATGAAAAATTAGCACCATCATATTTTATAGAAAATTTGCTTTTTAATGTGCCGGACAGTTTATTTGACAGAGACTCTCATTTAACAACATTTTATAATATCTTAAACTATCTTTCCGATACCACTAGCTATGATGCGTTTTTGTGTCAGCATAAACAATGGAAATTGTTTGGCAATTCAAACACACAGTGGAACAAGGAAGCTGCCAAACAATTTGTTGGTAAGTTAATTGAAGTATATCAAGGGAGGCATTTATAATGCAATACTCATTAAATACTGAAATTCGGGAAAAGATTTATAGGATAATTTTTGTGATTAGTATTTTATTATGTTCCGCAGTTTTACTCCTTTTTAATCTGTTGTTGAAGGATGCTATTATAACTAACTTTTGGATTATGTTTTTCAATCTTTTTATTGTTCCATCTGTCGGACTTTTTTATAGCGTATTTAAATGGCTGTTTAACAATCATCTTTGGAAAACAAATTTATTTATTAAAATTACCAAAGTACCCAATTTCTCCGGCAAATGGATAATCAAAGGGAACAGCAATTTTGCAGATGGAACAGAATTTACGGGAAGTTTATACATTAAACAGACTTTTGACAAAATTACAATAAAAAGTATTTTTGAGCAGTCAGAATCTTTTAATACCCAAACATTTTTAGAAATAAGAGATGCTGACATTACATTAAGTTATTATTATCAGAACAGACCAAAACAAAAGGAAAGCGACAAGTTGCATATACATCATGGATTTATGACCTTAACTTATTCGGAAGGTAATTTTTCCGGCGAATATTTTAATGATGCTTTTAGAGGAACAAGGGGAAGCTGGATTTTGGAAAAAGAAAATGTCATACCGCTTCCGATATGACATAATCAACAACCCCGGCGCAGCTCATTCCGCCGCGCCAGTTAGCCTTTTGTGGAAGCGGCTCAAATCAGC
>CAMWXM010000139.1 GCA_947178195.1 uncultured Ruminococcus sp. | reverse complement strand
GTATTACTACATGTCATAATTGTATCATATTTCACAAAAAAATACAATAATTTTGTATGATACATTCTAACAAATTTCAAGCAAATTATTTGTGCATAATTAACTAAAATAATTTCTATCCCTAATTTTTTTAGAAATTTCCTTAATATGGTTTAAAGTATTCTGATCTTCCGTAAGCTCGTAAACGATGTCATAAAAATATTTAGCATATTTAAATTCTGATTCATTCTCAAGTTCCTTCGCTACAGAATTTGCAATATGAACAACGGCAGCGGAAGGTCCGGGTTGAATATTTTCACCCAGCAGTATATCCATAAGCTGATTGGTATCATACATTTTCGGAAGTCCTGAAAGTCCCATAGACTTTGAAATATAATCAAGCTCCGTGGCATACAGCTCGGAATCCTTGAAAATATGGCTCATCTGCAAAAGAGCCAGCGCCTTATCAAACTGCCTCATTTCTGAATAATAATAACTATAATTAAAGTAAGCATCGCCCACCTGATCCTTCGTCACAGCGCATTTCAAAAGCATATTGCAGCAGTTTTTAAGCTCTTCCATATTATTTGTCAGCTTCGCAAAGTCGAAATACTGAATATAAAGTTCAGGGTCAACAGGATTAAGTTCCTTCGCACGTTCAAGAGCCTTATAAGCCTCGTCATATCTTTTCTTTTTGATAAGAGCATATGCGTACAGCCAGTAAACCTTTGCAAGATTGCAGTTTACCGATTTAATTTCCTTGGCATCGTTCTTATCCTCAAAAAGATTTTTATAAAGCAGGTATTCCAGGGGAGTTCCGAAACATTTGTATGTTACCGTACTTGTATCCTGCCATGCAGGAAGATTATTTCTGATAATTTCCTCAAGAATTTTGATGCCGCCGTTAAAATTCAGATTACTGAAACGTTTTTCAGCATTTTCTATCTGCCGCTCAACGTCAGTATTTTCCTGGTCAAGAAAGCTGTAAAGCTCGTCTTTGTATTTTTTTTCGGTAATATTTAAAATCATTTCTGAAAATTCACGATCAAGCGCTGCCGAAAATTCCGTATTACGGTATTTTTCCGATTGCTGCTTTAAGTAAGGACCGTCCTTATTCGGGTCTCCTGTAAGATTGGCTTTCGTCTCGCTGAGAATATCTCTGAATTCCATATAATTTACCCCTTCAATTGTATTTTTCTGGTAAAAGAATCTATAAATTAATTATATATTAAAACTCATCATTTGTCAAGGTTAGGAAAAATAAATAAGCAGCTAAAAGCAGAAGTAAGCTATTAAAGTAATAATAGTTCTTAATTTGGTAGCTCAGGGCGGTTATTTCCTTTTATGAAATATTAAGGCAACACCGCACAAAAACCGCCTAAAGACTTTGTGCGATGCTGCCTTAAATCACGCAGATGCAAACTGGCTATGATAAAGATTTTCATAAAATCCTTTTTTATCCATAAGCTGCTGATGATTTCCCTGTTCTATAATATTACCGTCCTTCATTACAAGTATTGTATCGGCATTTTTTATAGTGGAAAGACGGTGAGCGATAATAAAGCTTGTTTTGTCCTTCATTATTTTTTCAAAGGCTCGCTGTATCCGCTGCTCAGTCCTGATATCGATACTGGAGGTAGCCTCGTCAAGTATGAGCATAGGCGGATCTGTTATCATGATCCTTGCAATAGAGATAAGCTGTTTCTGTCCCTGAGAAAGACCGCTGCCCTCTTCGTTTATAAGAGTATCATACCCCTGTGGCAGACGTTTTATAAAACTATGGGCATGAACAGCCTTTGCGGCTTCTATTATTTCTTCTCTTGTGGCATCAGGTTTGCCATAGGCTATATTTTCAGCTACAGTTCCCGAAAAAAGCCATGTATCCTGTAAAACCATACCAAATTGCGAACGAAGGCTTGAACGAGTCATTTCCATGGTATCTATACCTGAAAGCCTGATAACCCCTGAATTTATATCATAAAATCTCAGTAGCAGATTTATTACAGTGGTCTTTCCACAGCCAGTAGGTCCTACAATAGCAATTTTCTGTCCCGGCTTTACATCAAGCGAAAAATTTCTGATAAGCTTTTTTTCGGGAATATATGAGAATTCCACATTTTTTATTGACAGGCTTCCATCACAGTGCTCCAGAACCATTTTATTTTCATCAGAGCTTTCAGCCGGCTCGTCAATAACCGCAAATACTCTTTTAGCAGAAGCCACCGCATTCTGAAGCTCAGTAACTACCCCTGAAATTTCATTAAAGGGTTTTGTATACTGATTTGAATAGAGCAGAAATGAGGAAAGCTGACCCTTTGTGATAGTACCGAGAAATCCTACCGCACCTTTTGCGCTGAGTGCCCCTGCAGCACCTACGGCAGCATATATAAGACCGTTTACAAATCTTGTTGTAGGATTTGTCATTGATGAAAAAAACACCGACCTTACACCGCTTTTTTTAATATTATCATTTATCTCCGAAAATTTCTTTTCGGAGCGTTTTTCATATGAAAACGCCTTTATGACCTTCTGACTTCCGACCATTTCTTCCGTAAAGCTGCTCAGCTCTCCACGGAAATCTGACTGCTTGGCAAAGGAATCATGGCTGAGCTTTGTAATGATAGCTGCGGTAAAAAGTGAAACAGGCGTAAGGATAACTACTATAAACGCAATTTTAACATTTATGGTCAGCATAAATACAAGCGTTCCCAAAATAGTGACAACTCCGCTGAATAGCTGAGTAAACCCCTGAATAAGACCATCTGAAACAGTCTCAATGTCATTTACCGCTCTGCCGATAAGTTCACCTCTGGCAGAGCCGTCAATAAATTTAAGAGGGACTTTTCCAAGCTTGTTAAAATAATCTATCCGTATATCTTTTATGGTATTGTAGGAAAGACGATTTGTGGCAAGAGAGGTAAGCCATTGAAACAATGCGCTTACAACAACGGCTGCGGCAAGAATAATGCAGATTTTTACAAGCTCTGTAAAATTAACATTTCCCTCGCCTACAATAATATCCACTCCTTTTCCCACAATTACAGGTACGAAAAGAGAAAGCATGACCCCGATAAAGGAAAAAACAATTGCTGCAATCAGAGAAAGCTTATATGGCTTTGCATATTTTAAAATTCTTAAAAGCGTCTTGAACATTTTTTTCTCCTTACTTTATCTGTGAATTATAAATTTCAATATATTCATCACAATTTTTCAAAAGTTCATCATGAGTTCCGCAGCCTGCCGGTTTGCCATCATCAAGAACTATTATATTATCCGCATTCTGAATCGATGAAGCTCTCTGAGATATCATTATTACTGCCGAATCGGAAAGCTCGCTTTTAAGTGCTTTTCTTAACGCAAGATCGGTAGCGTAATCCAGTGCGCTCATACTGTCGTCAAGTATTATTATCGGCGGATTGCCCACCAGCGCTCTTGCTATGGTAAGCCTCTGACGCTGACCTCCCGAAAGATTTTTTCCCCCCTGAGAAATATGGGTGTTGATTTTTCAGGCAAAGCGGAAACAAATTCCCATGCCTGAGCGGTTTTCAATGCGGAAACGATTTCCTCTTCTGTGGCGTTCTCTTTTGCCCAGCGCATATTTTCGGCAATAGTACCCGAAAACAAAACGGCTTTCTGGGGAATGATACCCATAATTTTACGGAGCTTTTCACAACTGTAATCTTTTATATCATTTCCGAATATGTTGATTTTCCCGGAGGTTATATCGTAAAATCTGGGAATAAGATTTGCAAGGGTGGATTTACCTGAGCCTGTACCACCGATGATTCCCAGAATTTCACCTTTATTAAGCGTAAAGGAAATGCCTTCAAGGGAATTTTCAGAAGAACCTGGATATGAAAAAGAAACATTTTCAAAGCTGACCGCTGCCGATGAAAAATCAAATTCACTGTTATCCCGATCGTTGATCGTCGGAACAGTATCAAAAATTTCATTTATTCTTGCTGCTGAGGAAGAAGCCTTACTGAAAATCACTATCAGATTAGCAAGCACTATAAGCACCAGAAGTATCTGTGTCATATAATTTACAAAAGCAGTAATTTCGCCCTGAGTAAGAAAACCGTTGTTCACCCTTATGCCGCCAAACCACATTATCGCCACAATGCCCAGATTCATAAGTGCAAATGTTAAAGGATTTAAAATTGCTGATACCCTTCCTGCTCTGATACAGGCGTCCGAAAGCTGTTCCGATTCCTTTTCAAGCTCCTTTGTTTCGGTATCCTGCTTTGAAAATGCTCTGATGACCCTTACGCCATCAAGATTTTCTCTTGTAAGCAGGGATATTTTATCAAGTCCTCTTTGTATTTTATTATACATGGGCAGCGTTTTTTTCTTGACCCATGCTATAACAATTGTAATAAGAACGGCTGCGGCAAGCAGTATAAGAGAAAGCTTGAAATCTATCATCATTGATATAATCGTTGCTCCCACAATTAAAAACGGAGCTCTTACCGCAAGACGAATAAACATATTAACTCCGTTCTGAGCAAGCATAGTGTCATTGTTTATTCTGGTAATAAGAGATGATGTTCCGAATTTGTCTATCTCCCCATGAGAAAATTTATTTATATGACTATAAAGAGCGTTTCTCAGATCCGTGCCGAAGCCGTATGCGCACTTTGCCGCAAAATACTGACAGGTAAGCGCAAACCCAAGTCCGCAGACCCCCAGCAGAATTATAAGTCCTATCATTTTGATAATGTATTCCTTATCGCCGGCTGTAATGCCGTTGTCTATTATTTTTGCCATTACCACCGGAACTATGAGCTCAAATATAGCTTCCAACAGCTTAAAAAAAGGTCCGAGAATAAGCTCCTTTTTGTAATTCCTTAAAAATCTCTTTAGTTTAAACATATTCTACCACCATTCATTTTTTATCATACTTATATTTTACACTATAACCATTTTTTTTGCAATAATAATTTTAAAAGACTTCCAAAGAAAGGAAAAACAGCCCGTCTGAACACAGACAGGCTGTAATTTTATATTTATTCTCATGACTATTTTTTAGCAAGGTACATTGCAATCGCTGCAGCATCTCGTATATTTCTTTCTCCGTCTCCGTTATAATCTGCCCATTCGGGAATATCCTCATATTTTCCCTTTGCGCATGCTATAGCTATAAACGCAGCGTCTCTGATGTTAAACTCACCATCGCCATTTGCGTCGCCGGTTAAGTTTGTTACATCAGAAATTTCTTCAAGAGAGTTTTTACCATACAAATCTACATCAAAATAAAGATCCAAAGTTCCCCATACATAGTTAGGTTTTATTGAAGTTGCTTCATAAATATCACCCGTAGTTAAAAGTCTTTCAGCCATTTTTGTGCCATCTTTAAATTCCAGTTGATAGTAATCATCATCTTTTTTAATGGTACAATCAATATTATGCTCATCAATATAATTATTGATCAAATCAATATCAGCTTCTAAAGAGTATAAAATTGCACCATTAAAACATTGGGCAAATTCATAAACTGCTCCAAAATCGTAAAATGCGGAAATAAGCTTTTCTTCATTAAGCTTTTTCATAAAATCTTTGCTGTATTTTTTTGCTGCTACAACCCTTTTATCACCAGGGTTTTTAACTGCATAAGCAACGCTAACCGTATATGTTGTAACGCCGTCAACCGTTTCAGACCTTATAATAGGTTGGTAGTAGCTGCTCACATAGTCGATCAATTCAGTTCGAGACATTCCCTCAGATGAAATGTAAAGGTAATCGTCAGGATAAAATTCCTTGAAAATCTCATTAACTCTTTCATTTACCTCTTCATAATTCACATCTTCACTGAGAATAAATTTTGCACAACTAAAATCCGGGTCTGCTCTGTAAAGAGTACCATATTGATTACTGAGTATTTTATACTCTGCATCATATATTTGCATCAAGCCTTTATCATCAATAACAGTATAATCAGAAAGGAATGATGGAGGATTAACATATGAGAAGAACGAGTCAGCAGACACTGATGTACTGTCGGCGGAAACCGACATATTTATTGCAGAAGCTGCTGTTATTGCGAATGTCAACACAATCGAACATATTTTCTTGAATTTTTTATTCATAAAATTTCCTCCTTTTAATTATTAATTTGCTGAATAGCTTGCATTTGGATTATTTTTATAAAACTGGAGAAGATAGTGTGTAATCATCGGACCACCGTTTGGACCATTCTCTAATCCGCCATGATGAATGGCAATGGCTGTATATACATATTTACTTCCAATTTTTGTAATTGTGTATACTGGTGCTCCGCTATCACCACTTGATGTATCAACGTTATACCAAACCACATCAGTAAAGTTTTTTAAATTGTCATTTTTATCCATTACGCTTCCTTCTGCTGAATATAGACGACGTGATAAATTGTAATCATCTTTAACTTTTCCCGGACAACCTGTTACATAAATGGGAATATTTGAATAAGCCGATGCAGATACATTATATGGCGTCCCAAGGGAGAAATGGACATAGCCTGATAAATCGTCTGATACTGTAATTAAAGCATAATCATATATAGTACCATTCATGTTTGAATAATCATATGATTTTGGAACATGAGCTTCTACAGGGTGTAAAGTATTGTCTGTTACACATCCGTTTGAATTATACGTTTTTATTGTCATTGAATGCCATGTATTATCTCCATAGATACAATGTGCAGCAGTAGCTATCTGATGATCGCCAACAATAAAACCTGTTCCTATACCCTCCATATACACAATCCCATTATTTTCCGAACCATAAGCAGCATACCTTTCATCATTGCCTACAACTGCTCTTGAACTTGCTCCGCTATTTAACGGCATTGGAGTCGGAGTTAAGGTATAATCTGATAATGCTGTAGGCTTACCATTTTCATAACGGCATCTTCTATACGTACGTTCGGCTAAGCTTGATGATGATTCACTTGGAGTAAATCCTGAAATAGTTGGTGAAGAAACAACATTTTCTGTTTTTTTTGAAAAATAACCGCCGTTGTAAGTAACGCCAAGAAGTCTTGAATTTAAACATTCTACATCGGCATCATCGACAGTAAGGCTTCTGTTTACATCAAGCTGGTTGTAATTGGATATAGAATAAACTCCAAGTAAATATCTGCTTAAAAGAACAATGTCAGCTCCTCCAACAAAACCATCTCTATTTACATCGCAAACGTCATAATCCGCCGAAACCGGAAATGCCGTTCCTGCCAGAAGCATTGCCGCAGCTGCAGCAGCGCTTATATTTTTTTTTAAACCATTCATTGGAATTTCCTTTCCGTCTGTTATTAGACGTTTTTAACTTTTTAATTTGTAATCGTTTCTATCGTTTTAGAAATCTGGTTAAATGTTAACTTATCACCCTACTTTATGTCGAATTTAGTACCATCACATCCTTTTCTATGTCAAATCACTTTACTATTGATTCTCGATTAAGGTATAATACATATATATGCATATATATATTAA
>CAMWXM010000138.1 GCA_947178195.1 uncultured Ruminococcus sp. | reverse complement strand
GGACACAAGCGTTATATATGAATTTGAAAATGTAAACAGTAAAATGGTTATGGATATTGAATCAGGAAAAATGGAAGCGGATACCAATGTTCAGCAATGGGCAACAGGTCACTATAAAAGCCAGCAGTGGACATTGCAGGCTTTTGCAGGAGGCGGAAATTATTACTATATCCGATCATATTCAAATCCGACCTATGTGCTGAGAGCCGCAAGTGGTTCAAACGGCGGCAATATCAATATTGCAGAATATTCCACAAAGGACAGCGCAATGCTCTTTAAATTCTCTAAAAATCCCGACGGCTCATATTACATTATGACAAGAGCTTCAAAGGACGCATGCCTTGTGGAGGTTGCAAGCGCAAGCGCTTCAAGCGGAGCTAACGTTCAGCAGTGGGCACCTACAAATAATAATTGCCAGAAATGGAATGCGGCAACATTTACAACTCCTGCAGTAACCACTACAACAACAACTACCACTACCAAAGCAACGGCTGCTACTACAACAAAAGCAACAACTGCTTCCACAGGAGTTACGACCGGAGTTACTACTGCAGACACAACAACTACGACAGATGTAGTTAATGTTGTGGGTGATGTAAATGAGGACGGTAAATGTAACATAAGCGACATCGTTCTGCTTCAGAAATGGCTTATAGCCATTCCGGATACAAAGCTTGCAAACTGGAAGGCAGCCGATATGAATAATGACGGCAAGCTTAATGTATTTGATTTTTGTCTGATGAAGATAGAGCTTATTAAGGCGAAAAATAAAGTATAATTTTCTATCAGGAGGAAAACATAGTGAAGAAGAAATTCAGTTCTCTGATTACTGCAGCTGTAATTGGAATTTCGAGTATGGCAGGAACTTTTACAGTCCTTGACAACAACGAATTTACAGTTGACGCTGCAACAGCCTATCCGATTCAGGAATTCAGACTTGGTATGGCTGATACCGACAATAATGTTACTACTGACGGGACATCTCTTGTTCCGGCAGTGGAAGCAGGAACAAACAATGAAAAATGGTCGCTGAACTATGTAAGCAGCGGTGTTTATGAAATCGTAAGCTCTGACAATGGTAAGATTCTTACGGCAAATGGAACGGGTGTTTCCCTTGCGGCAGATACTAATGCTGCTAATCAACGCTGGAAGATAGAAGGCGTTCAGAAGGATTTTGACGGATACTATCTCTATTATAAGATCACAAGCAACGCTGATTCAACAAAGTCTCTTACATATACTGAGGGTGTAGGATTTGGTTTGTCCAGCTATTCTGGAGGCGAATATCAGAAATACAAGCTGAATCTTGACGGACTTGAAGGATATGCAGCAAATGCAATGACTCCTTCCGGCGAAAAGGCAGGTACAATTGGCGGACTTCTTGGTGAAGTAGTTTATGTTTCTACTGCAGATGATCTTGAAAAACAGCTCAATTCTGTAGGTGCACAGACTATTGTCGTTACAGCTGATATCGATATGCAGAAAAAAGGCAACACAAGAATCAGGGATAATAAAACTATCGTCGGCTGCTATGGAAACCATACTATATATGATTCTCAATTCCGTACAAACGACGCTTATGGTGCAGTTGATGACAACCCCTCTGACAATATTATTTTTAAAAACCTTAAAATGGTAGCTAAAAATGTTCCAAACCGTATTCTTATAAATATATGGTCGTCAAGACAGATATGGATAGATCACATCTACTTTGAATCACAGCTTTCCTATAACAGAACAGGCGATGGTCAGGACGAAGTCGGTAAGTTCATATGGATAAATACGCCTTATGATAGTTACAGGGACGCCAAGGACAGAATGCGTTCACCTGACTATGTCACAATTTCTTATTGTCATTTAAAGAATCGTTACTGGACAGTTGCATATGGTACTCAGAATGACGAGATCACTCGTGACAGAACAACTCTCCTATATAACTGGTGGGACGAAAATGTACGCCGCTGTCCTCAGCTGGGAAATGGTTCTGCTCATATTTACAATAACTATTACTCTGCATACGGTGTGGATTCCAACGGTTCCGCAACAACAGGAATTATCGGCGGCGACGGCTCTGAAATGCTTTCTCAAAACAATCGCTTCCAGGGTTATTCTGTCGCACAGGCTCTTACAATGGGCGGCGATGCAAATAAAAATCCTGCACGAGATGATAATTCATATCTTTCAACAAGCAAAAACGGAACACCTTCCGCTATTAATTTCCAATCAAAAAACACTTCGAAATGGAAGCCGGAAAGCAGCAATTACGGATACTATCTCCTTGATGCTTACAATACCAAGGGAACTGATACTAAAGATTTCTGTACAAAATATGCAGGAGATCAGTCCTCCGCTTCCAATATTAAATATATTACTAACAGTGAATTTTCATCATGGGTATCAAAAAAATATGCCGACCCGTTTTTGAGACACGTTGATCTGACTGCTGTTTCAGTAGTTCCTGCAACCTTTGACAGCGGTTCAACATACAGAATAAAAAATGTGAATTCCGGTCTTTATATGCAGGTTGAAGGTGCAAAGGCCGCAAATAACACCAACGTTCAGCAGTGGGGAACAAGCGACGGCGTAACTCACGATATATGG
This sequence comes from uncultured Ruminococcus sp., assembly GCA_947178195.1. Taxonomy (GTDB): domain Bacteria; phylum Bacillota; class Clostridia; order Oscillospirales; family Ruminococcaceae; genus Porcipelethomonas. Next base: position 4,865 of record CAMWXM010000138.1, on the reverse strand, counting down.
AAGCTTATTGATGCAGGAGACGGTTATTATTACCTGATCTCTGCTGTAGGCGACGGTGGAACATATGCTCTTGACGTTGCTGGAAAGAAAACGGCTAACGGTACAAATATTGATATTTATCAATCCAATGGCGGAGACAATCAGAAGTTTATGATAACCAAAAACGCTGACGGTTCATATAAGCTTCGTGCAAAAATCACAGGGGATAAGTCTGTCGTTGAAATAAAGGACGCCGGAACAGGCTCAGGCGATAACGTTCAGATATGGGAAATCAACGGCGCAAATTGTCAGGATTGGATTTTTGAAAAAGTCGATGATCCGGGCTGTAAAATGGACACAAGCGTTATATATGAATTTGAAAATGTAAACAGTAAAATGGTTATGGATGTCGAATCAGGAAAAATGGAAGCGGATACTAATGTTCAGCAATGGGCAACAGGTCACTTCAAGAGCCAGCAGTGGACATTGCAGGCTTTTGCAGGGGGCGGAAACTACTACTATATCCGGTCATATTCAAATCCGACCTATGTGCTGAGAGCCGCAAGCGGTTCAAACGGAGGCAATATCAATATTGCAGAATATTCCACAAAGGACAGTGCAATGCTCTTTAAATTCTCCAAAAATCCTGACGGCTCATATTACATTATGACAAGAGCTTCAAAGGACGCATGCCTTGTGGAGGTTGCAAGCGCAAGCGCTTCAAGCGGCGCTAACGTTCAACAGTGGGCACCTACAAATAATAATTGCCAGAAATGGAATGCGGAAACATTTACAACTCCGGCGGTAACAACTGTAGTTACTACCACCACCAAGGCGACTACTACTACCAAAGCAGCTACAACAACAAAAGAAGTTACTACCACAAAGGCAACAACTACAGCTGTAACTACTACTAAAGCGACGACGGCTTCAACGGTAGCTACAACAACTACTACCGACATAGTTGACGTTGTGGGTGATGTAAACGAAGACGGCAAATGTAACATAAGCGACATCGTTCTGCTTCAGAAATGGCTTATAGCCATTCCGGATACAAAGCTTGCAAACTGGAAAGCAGCCGATATGAACAATGACGGCAAGCTTAATGTATTTGATTTCTGCCTTATGAAGATAGAGCTTATTAAGGCGAAAAATAAAGTATAATTTATAATATAAAATTATAGAAGTTGTTTTCATGAAAAGACGTATGCTTATACCTATGAAAACAACTTCTAATATCAGGAGGAGAAATATCATGAAAATAAAGTTTGCAGGCAAATTTGTTGCATTGGCCGCCGCACTTTGCCTGATTACCGGCAGTGCCGGCAGATTACCTGATTTTTCTATGAACGCTTCTGCGGAAACCTATGGTAATCGTATTGTGGTAGACCTTAACGCAGGGGACGGCAGAAAAGCGTCCTATTCAAAAACCGCAGAAAACTGGATAGCAACAGGGGATACCCCTACTGCACAAATCAACGGCGTGACCTTTAAGCTCAGCAACGGTGGTTCGGTTGGCTCTGAGGTACGTATGGTAAACTGCAAAATATTGCAGCTTCAGAGCGGAATTTATCCGTATATGACAATGGACGGTGCAAAAATCAACGACGGCGATAACGGTGGTATTTTAAAACTGGAAATTTCAGGACTTTCTGCCGGTAATCACTCGTTGAAAATGTGGCACAGCTGTGTTGATGATGCTCAGAACAGTAGCCTTTCTGTTTTAGTAAACGGTAAAACTACTGCAACCGGCGTAAAGTGTCCCACAAGAGTTAAAAATGAGGACGACGCAGGTATCTCATATTCAACATTCAGCGTGAAATCAGGGGAGACGGTAACAGTCCTCATTAAACCAGAAGACAATGGCGCAATGAATAACGCATGGCTCAACGCTCTTGAACTTGACGGCGCAGACCCTGTGAAGTCGATTTCAAAAATATCGCCATCTGATGGTGAGAAGCATCATGAAATACAAAACGGTATTACATGGACAGCAGGACAGGGAGCAAAAAGCCATGATGTATATATCGGTACAAACTATGACAGCGTATTTGCAGCAGGAAAAAGTTCTCCCGAATATAAGGGCAGCCAAACCGGAACTAAGTTTGCTCTGGACAGCAGCTATTCATCTGTAAATACTTATTTCTGGAGAGTTGACGAAGTGGACAGCAGCGGAAATGTTGTCAAGGGCTCTGTTTACAGTTTTAATACCGCACGTCTTGCTTTTCCCACAGCCGAAGGCTACGGACGCTATGCAAGAGGCGGACGTGGAGGCAGAATCGTTGAAGTTACCAATTTAAACGACAGCGGCGAGGGGAGTCTCCGTCAGGCTCTGGAGGTCGAAAAAGGCCCGAGAATAGTCGTATTTAAGGTCGGCGGAGTTATTGAATTGAAAAAAGCTCTTGTAATACCTGACGATGGCGGAGATGTTTATGTTGCAGGTCAGACTGCTCCCGGAGATGGTATAACGCTTATCAATTATGATTTCGGCGCTATGGGTTCTCAGGACGTTGTAATAAGAGATGTTCGTGTACGTGTAGGTGATATGAACGGCAAATCCACAGGGGGTATGGGTCTTGGAAGCTGTAACTACAGTATAGTTGACCACTGCTCAATATCATGGGCGACAGACGAGGGATTCAGTTCACGTTCAGCTCAGAATATTTCCTTCCAGTGGAATATTATTGCGGAATCTCTCAACGAATCTGTTCATTATAACGCAGATAACAGAAACGAGACCGAGCCTCACTCTTTTGCAGCTTCCATAAGCGGATATACAGGCAGCTTCCATCACAACCTTCTTGTTGATAATACAGGACGAAATGTATCTCTTGCCGGCGCTATGGAACAGGACGCAAAAACCTACGGCGGTCAGCTTGATTTCAGAAACAATGTTATCTACAACTGGCGTGACCGTACAACAGACGGCGGTGTAAGACGTCTGCAATTCGTAAATAATTACTATAAAGCAGGTGCAGTCAGCAATACCAATCTTCATGTGGTATCTCTTGATGGAAACGAGTTGGGTACAGACGATATGCAGAAAATGTATGTTTCCGGAAATAAAATGACCGACAGCAAGGGCAAGGCTATCCTTGATTCAAGCGATGACGCAGGGGCAAAGGGAAAAGCTAAGTCCGGCGGTAAAAATTCTACAGACGCAGATGTAAGAAGCAATACAACCTTTTTTGAACCTTATGTAAATACCCAGTCTGCCGACGACGCATATAAGAGCGTTATTGCTGCGGCAGGTGCAAATATGCCGGGATATGATTATCTCGATTCACGTTATATCAAGGAGGTAACTAACGGCACATATACCTACAAGGGCAGTAAGGCAGGTCTTGCTGGAATTATAGATAGCCAGAAGGACGTTGGCGGATACCCAAACAGTTCAAATTTCAAGGGCGGTACTGCTCCGACAGACAGCGACCATGATGGTATGCCGGACGCATGGGAAACCGAACATGGTCTTGACCCGAAAAATGCTTCCGACGGCAGCATTGTAAGTCTTTCCGCTGACGATTATACCAATGTGGAAATGTATCTCAATGAGCTTGCAGGCGATCCTGTTGAATATAACGGTGTTGTAGAAACTATTTCGGCATTTGAAACTATCGAGGCTGAAGGTTTTTCATCTCAGGAGGGTGTTCGTGTCGAAGATCTTTTAACAGGAGGACAGAATATCGGATATATCGAAAACGGCGATTATATAATGTTTAAAAATGTTGATTTTGAGAACGGTGCAAGAAGCTTCAAAGCAGTTGCTTCAGGTAATGCTTCGAGAATAGAACTTTATCTCGGCTCTTTAACTACTGAACCTGTGGCTTCAATAAACTTTGCAGGCACAAGCGGTTTTGATGATTATCAGAACATAGAATTTAATATTCCGAAAATATCGGGTATAAATAATCTTTATCTGCGTTTTACAGGCGGAGAAGGTTATCTGCTCAATATGGATAATTTTGTGTTTGGCAAAAATACCGTTCCTGTAAGCGGAAAGCTGATAAAGAATCTCACCGTATTTGATACTGAAAATGCGGCTGATTGGTCAATTGCGGTAAATGCTGAAAATGGTTCGGTCGTTTTTGGAGACAGGGATAATACATATGTGGATCTACCCAAAGAATTGGTCGGCGCAGAGTACATTAAAACTGCCTGTGATTCCAAAAATTCTTCAGAAACTCTTGCAGAATTTATAGCAGCTGAGAATATGACTGTTTATATTGCTCTCGATAACAGAGTAGAAAAGGTTCCGGCTTGGATGAGCGGTTTTACTAAAACAAATATGACGGTATCAAACAGCAATGATGTTATATTTGATATTTACAGCAAGCCTGTCGAAGAAGGCGAAAAGGTTACTCTCGGAAGCAATGGCCAATCGGCGTACTGTGTGAATTACACTGTTTTTGCAAAATCTGGAATAAATGTTTTTGGCGATGTCAATGCAGACGGTAAATTTGATATAGATGATCTGGTACTCTTGAAAAAATGGCTTATAGCTGTACCTGATACAAAGCTTGCAAACTGGAAAGCAGCTGATTTACTGGATGATGAAAAACTTAATGTGTTCGATTTTTGCCTTATGAAAAAAGAGCTTATGAAATAATTATAAAATCAGAACCTGTTCACATAGGAAATTTATGCAGCGACTATGTGAACAGGTTTTTTATCAGCTTGTATTTTGAAATGATTCCCTTTTGTTAGATATGTATGGTATAATAGAAATATACCAATAAACAAGTCTGATGAAAGGGGAGTATTTCATTATTATGTGTGATGTTACATTAATAAAAAAAGGCGCCGCATAATTTCTGTGCAGCGCCGTTTTAATTTATATCATATTCCCCTCAACAAGGTCTAAAAAATCCGCTCTGTGCAAGTGC
>CAMWXM010000137.1 GCA_947178195.1 uncultured Ruminococcus sp. | reverse complement strand
TTTTATCACACATTCCATGAAAAGTCAATAATTTCAAAACATTTTGCATTTTTTACTAAAATATGATATAATAAATTCAAAAGCATTTATTATACTTATTTCAAAATATGCGAAATATCAGGGAGGTTCAGATAATGATGGAAAAAATATTTGAATATGAAAGAAGTCCGTTTTACTATGAAACTGACAAAATGAATGTCGTACACCATTCAAATTATATAAGATGGTTTGAGGAAGCGAGAATAGACTTCATGAATAAGGTCGGTTATCCATATGATAAAATGGAAAGTACAGGAATCATGCTGCCGGTACTTGCTGCCGAATGCAGCTATAAAAATTCGATACGTTTCGGAGATACCATAATCATTCAAACTTCTGTAAGCAGCTTCAACGGCTTTAAAATGACCGTTCAATATAAGATCATAAACAAAAAAACGGGGGAGCTTCACGCATTCGGAAGCACCGCCCATTGTTTTACAGATGTAAATATGAAGCCTGTCAGAATCAAAAAGACTCATCCTGAAATTTTTGAAATATTCGATAAAATTTCACCGACAATACTTTTTTAAAAAGATTTTGCAGCATTACTTTAAATAATCCTTTAAATAATGCCCTGTATAGGACTGTGGACATTGAGCTATCTCCTCTGGAGTACCGCATGCAACAATTGTACCGCCGCCTGTGCCGCCCTCAGGTCCCAGATCGATTATATAATCGGAAACCTTTATCACATTAAGATTATGCTCGATAACAAGGACTGTGTTTCCAGTATCCGCAAGCCTTTGAAGCACTTCTATAAGCTTATGAACATCGGCAGTATGGAGACCTGTAGTGGGCTCGTCCAAAATATATATGGTTTTACCTGTAGCACGTCTGGAAAGCTCAGTAGAAAGCTTTACTCTCTGTGCTTCTCCGCCGGAAAGAGTAGTTGCCGGCTGACCTATTTTTATATATCCAAGACCCACTTCCTGAAGGGTCTTTAATTTTCTGTAAATTTTCTGGTGATTCTCAAAAAACGTTATTCCCTCGTCAACAGTCATTTCCAGAACATCATATATGGATTTGCCCTTATACATGACCTCCAGTGTCTCTCTGTTATATCTTTTACCCTTACATACCTCACAGGGAACGTAAATATCAGGAAGAAAATGCATTTCAATTTTTTTGATTCCGTCCCCCTCGCATGCCTCACAGCGACCGCCTTTAATATTAAATGAAAATCTTCCTGAGCCGTAACCCTTTGCTTTTGCATCACCTGTCTGAGCAAACAGCTCACGAATATCGGTAAAAACTCCGGTATATGTTGCAGGGTTAGAACGTGGAGTTCTTCCGATAGGCGACTGGTCAATATTAATAACCTTATCAAGATGCTCCAGACCCTCAATTTTTTTGAATTTTCCTGCTCTTACTTTGGCACGGTTAAGCTTTGCAGCAAGATGCTTATAAAGTACTTCATTTACAAGGGAGGATTTTCCTGAACCCGAAACGCCGGTTACGCAGATAAATTTTCCAAGTGGGATTTTTACATTTACATTTTTCAGATTGTTTTCGGCTGCACCTTTTATTGTAAGAAAATTTCCGTTTCCTTCACGTCTTTTTTCGGGAAGTGGTATTTTTTTCTTTCCGCTTAAATATTGTCCGGTTATAGATTTTCTGCATTTGAGCATCTGTTCAACAGTACCCGAAAACACAACCTCTCCGCCGTTTACTCCCGCTCCCGGTCCAATATCCACAATATGGTCGGCGGCAAACATAGTATCGTCGTCATGCTCTACAACAATTAAAGTGTTGCCGATATCACGTAGCCGCTTTAAAGTCTCAATAAGCTTGTCATTGTCCCTCTGATGCAGACCGATACTCGGCTCGTCAAGGATATAAAGTACGCCCATAAGAGATGAACCTATCTGCGTAGCAAGCCTTATTCTCTGGCTTTCGCCGCCGGAAAGAGTACCCGAAGAACGGGCAAGAGTAAGATATTCAAGACCAACACTCATTAAAAAGCCCAGTCTTTCTTTGATTTCCTTTAAAATCCCCTTGGCTATCATTTCTTCACGTTCGGTAAGATCCAGATTATTTATAAAATCCAGCGCTTCTGATATGGACATTTTTGTAAAATCAATAATATTTATACCGCCAACCGTAACCGAAAGGCTTTCCTTTTTAAGACGTTCCCCTTTGCATTCGGGACATTTTACTTCATTCATTACCTCGGCAATATCATTTTTTGAATAATCGCTCTTGGACTCGTTGAATCGTCTCTGAAGATTGTTTATAATTCCCTCGAACTGACTGTATCTTACGCCACCGCCAAAGGAATCAATAATTTCAAGCCTAACTCTATCCTTAGTACCGTAAAGAAATGCGTTCACAGCCTCTTTTGGCAAATCCTTGAACGGAGTGTCAAGACTTATATTGAATTTTTCAGCAAGACCGTTATAATACATCATAGCGATAGAGCCTTCGGAAAGAGTGTTCCAACCGCTTGCCTTGATAGCACCCTGACGAATGCTCAAGTCTTTATTGGGCACAACAAGGTCGGGGTCTATTGTAGAAAAAGAGCCAAGTCCTGTACATTTAGAGCATGCGCCGAAAGGATTGTTAAACGAAAACATTCTCGGATTAAGCTCCTCAATACTTATATTATGCTCCGGACAGGCATAACTTTGAGAAAACAGCATTTCTTCTCCGCCGATAACATCAACGATTATCATTCCTCCCGAAAGTGCTGCAACTGTTTCGATACTGTCAGTCATTCTCGACTTTATTCCCTCTTTTATAACAAGTCTGTCCACAACTATTTCAATATTATGCTTTTTGTTTTTATCGAGAGATATTTCCTCGGAAAGGTCATATAAGCTTCCGTCAATTCTTACTCTTACATATCCCGAACGTCTTGCACTGTCAAGCTCTTTAGCATAAGTACCCTTTCTTCCTCTTACAATAGGCGCAAGAAGCTGTATCTTTGTTCCCTCTTCTAGTTCGGATATTTTATCAACTATCTGGTCTACCGTCTGCTGTTTTATTTCACGTCCGCATACCGGACAATGAGGAATGCCTATCCTTGCGTAAAGCAAACGCAGATAATCGTATATTTCCGTTACCGTTCCCACTGTGGAGCGAGGGTTTTTCGAGGTAGTTTTCTGGTCGATGGAAATTGCCGGAGAAAGTCCCTCTATGCTGTCCACATCTGGCTTTTCCATCTGTCCCAAAAACATTCTTGCATATGAGGAAAGGCTTTCCATATATCTTCGCTGACCGTCAGCGTAAATGGTATCAAAAGCAAGAGAAGATTTTCCCGAACCGGATAATCCGGTCATAACAATAAGCTTGTTTCTGGGTAATTCCAGATCGACATTTTTTAAATTATGTTCTCTTGCGCCTTTTATTACTATTTTATCCTTCATTTTTTTCACTTGCCCTCTAATTCCTTAATTTTATCTCTTAAATAAGCCGCATGCTCAAATTCAAGCATTTTAGCCGCCGCTTTCATTTCATTTGTAAGCCTTGCAATAAGCTCTGCCTTTTCAGCCTTAGAAAGCTTTTTGCCGGCTTTCTTTTCCACCGTTTCCTTGGAGGAAATTTCCAGAACCTTTCTTATTTCTTTCTTTATGGTTTTTGGAATAATTCCATGCTCTTTATTATACGCCATCTGAATAGAACGGCGACGCTCGGTTTCGGTTATGGCTCTTTCCATAGATTTTGTAACGCAATCGGCATACATTATGACCTGTCCGTTTGCATTTCTTGCCGCACGCCCTATGGTCTGCACCAGAGAGGTCTCGCTTCGCAGAAAGCCTTCCTTGTCGGCGTCAAGAATCGCAACAAGAGAAACCTCAGGAATATCAAGTCCCTCTCTTAAAAGGTTGATACCCACAAGAACATCAAACTCCCCTTCCCTGAGATCCTTTATTATTTCCATACGCTCAATAGTATCTATATCATGATGAAGATATCTTACCTTTATTCCTGCGTCGTCAAGAAAGTTTGTAAGATCCTCAGCCATTTTTTTTGTAAGTGTTGTAATCAGCACTCTTTCATCTTTTTCTGTACGCTTATTTATTTCTGAGATAATATCCTCTATCTGCCCCTCCACAGGCTTTACGATAATTTCAGGGTCAACAAGTCCGGTCGGACGAATAACCTGTTCTACTGTCTGATGAGATTTTTCTCGCTCAAAATTTCCCGGAGTTGCGCTTACAAATACCACCTGATTTATATGGTCGTAAAATTCATCAAAATTAAGAGGTCTGTTGTCGTATGCGCTAGGAAGTCTGAAGCCGAAATCTATAAGAGTGGTTTTTCTTGCACGGTCGCCTGCATACATTCCTCCTACCTGCGGTACAGTAACATGGCTCTCATCTATCATCAGTAGGAAATCCTTTGGGAAATGATCCAGAAGAGTCATAGGAGTACTTCCCGGAGGACGTCCCGACAGCACTCTTGAATAATTTTCAATACCGCTGCAAAATCCTATTTCCTGAAGCATTTCCATATCGTAATTGGTACGCTGGGCGATACGCTGCGCTTCGATAAGCTTGTTCTCCGACTTAAAATATTCTATTCGTTCGGCAAGCTCTCTGTCTATTTCCTTTATGGCGTCATTCATTTTGCTGCCGCTTACTATATAATGACTGGCAGGAAAAATTGCGGCATGCTTGAGCTTTGAAATCACCTCTCCGGTAAGGACGTTTATTTCGCTTATCCTGTCTATTTCATCTCCGAAAAATTCAACTCTTACCGCCTTATCGTTAGACGACGCAGGAAATATCTCTACAACGTCCCCTCTTACTCGGAATTTGTTTCTGACAAAGTTAATGTCGTTTCTTTCATACTGTATGGCAACCAGCTCGTTTAATAAATCATCTCTGGATTTTTCCATACCCTCTCTTACAGACACTACCATAGAACGGTAATCCTCAGGGCTTCCCAGAGAGTAAATACAGGAAACGCTGGAAACTATTATAACATCATTCCGCTCTGAAAGCGCTGTTGTAGCAGAATGTCGCATTTTGTCTATTTCATCATTTATAGAAGAATCCTTTTCTATATATGTGTCCGTACCGGGAATATACGCCTCCGGCTGATAATAATCATAATATGACACGAAATATTCAACAGCATTGTTGGGGAAAAATTCCTTAAATTCAGAGCAAAGCTGTGCCGCAAGAATTTTATTATGGGCAAGTATCAGAGTCGGTTTGTTTACATTAGCAATAATATTCGCCATTGTAAAGGTTTTTCCCGAACCGGTAACTCCAAGAAGAATCTGTTCCTTATATCCTTTTTTTATGCCCTCAGTAAGCTTTTCAATAGCCTGTGGCTGATCGCCGGATGGTTTATAATCAGTTACCAGTTCAAATTTACGGTCTTTCATTTTTTCTCCTTTCCAAGAATTGCATTCAACAAGCATATTGCTCACTATATAAACTTAAAATCGCCGGATTCCTTGAGTGAGATTGCCTGTCCTCCGGCAACAATAATATGATCTATAAGCTTTATTCCCAGAGGCTTTAAATAATTATAAATATTTCTTGTTGCCTTAATATCTTCGTCAGAAGGAATCAGCTCTCCGTTAGGATGGTTGTGAATCATTATAATGGATTCGCAGTTATTTTTATATGTAAATTCAATTAATTTTTTGATATTAACAAATGCTGAACTGGGTGTGCCTTCGGCAATGGAGCTGCAGTTTATAAGCTTTAATTTATGATCCAGACAAGCAATTTTTATAATTTCATTCTTTTCACCAATAAATTGATTTTTAAAATAATCACATGCTGTCTTGAAATTATCCATTATTAACATCTTGTCCTTAGTATTAATATAATCTTTGGAAAGCTCGGGAATAAGCTTCAGCAGAAATGCTGCCAAATCGTTTATTTCACTGACTTCTTTTAAATTTTCTATGTTTGCATCAAAAACTCCTCCAAGATTTATAAATTTATCTAAAAGCTTACCAGCAGCTTCGTCTGCATTTATCTTCGGAAAAACATAAAACAATATAAGCTCCAGCTTTTCCCTGTCTGAAAAGCCTTCAAACCTTGTTTCCAGAAATTTTTGCTTTAACTGGCTTCTGCGATCATTTTTTATTTTCCCCGGCATAATTCCTCCATTTTTCAGATAAAAAATTCTGATGTTATTTTTACACTCACATTATATAGTATAATCTATTTTTTATAAAAATTAAAGACTTTTTATAAATTTTTATATAATTTACTTTTTTACTGTTTATTTTTTGATGTTGATATGATATAATAAATGTAAAAGCATTTATTATATTTTATTTTTATGCGCCTTTTGCTCGCTCCTTGCGGTACAACTGCAAAAGATGCGCAATTATACCACAAATTTTTAAAATTTATGGTATAATAATATTGCTATCAAAACAAAAGGAATATATAAAAATGAAAGAATTTACTATAAATAAAAATGACAGCGGTCAGAGTTTAGATAAATTTATCATAAAAACTGTACCCAATCTTCCAAAATCCCTTCTTTATAAATACATAAGACTGAAACGAATAAAATTAAACGGCAAAAGATGTGAAATTTCACAAATATTATGTGAAAAAGACATTCTGACTCTTTATATAAACGATGAATTTTTTGAAGATAAATCGGAAAATAAAAAAATCGGATTGAACCGCACTTACTCACAACTTGATATAGTTTATGAAGATGAAAATATTATAATAGTATATAAACCTGTCGGCACAGACGTACATCACGGTGCTCATAAGGCTGACGATACGCTTATTGACATAATACAGGCATATTTATATAAAAAAGGAGAATATGACCCTGACAAAGAAATTTCTTTCTCTCCTGCTTTGTGCAACCGTATTGACAGAAATACTGCCGGTCTTGTTATCGCCGCAAAAAATGCTGCCGCTTTAAGAGAAATAAATGAAAAAATACGTTCAAGAGAAATAAAAAAACAGTATCTTTGTATATGTATCGGTAAATTATCGCAAAAGCATTCGATAGAAACGGCATATCACTGTAAAAAAAATCATAATAGCGTTATGATCTCATCAAATCCGGAAAACGGATATAAAAAAATAATAACCGAATACGATATTATAAAAAAGAAAAATGATCTTATGCTTGTCAAGGTAAATCTTATTACTGGTAGAACTCATCAGATACGTGCTCATCTTTCTTTCCTTGGCGCACCGCTTTTAGGCGATGGAAAATACGGCAACGTTAAAATAAATAAAAAATATCAGGTCTTTACTCAGCAGCTCTGCGCTTATAGTATTACCTTCGATTTTGAAAATTCCGATATGCTGAATTACCTTAACGGGAAAACATTTACCTCACCTAGAACAGAATTTAAAATTGAGTTTTAAGCTTCATAAATATTTTGCTGAAATTTGATTTTTTTCAAAAATTACCTTTCATATAAAAAAATTATATGTTTATAATACTAATGCGGCATAAAAAACATCATTTAAAGGAGAATTCAAAAA